>NZ_CALHIF010000026.1 GCF_938030755.1 uncultured Granulicatella sp.
GTATTGTAGAAGCAAATGTTCGAGGCATTTTAAACTTCACACCAATTCGATTAAACGCTCCAGAAAACGTTCGAGTTCAAAACGTAGACTTAACAAACGAACTTCAAACTCTAATTTATTTCCTCGACAATCAAAAATAATTTTTGAAAGGCATCCGAAAAGGGTGCCTTTTTGTATGAAAATAAGAGTATTCAGAAATGCGAAAATTCATGATATACTATACAAAACAAGTAGAACCTTTAAATGCATAAGGGGGACTGAAGAAAATGATAAAGAAATTCAGTAGTGGAATGCTTGGAATCGTTGCAGTAATCGCGTTAATCATCGGTGGATTTGTAACGTTGAATCTGGTAAAGAAGCATGAAATGGTCACTTTAGTTCAAAGTGCACAAGTGAGAGAATCGATTGAGAATCAATTAAAAGACTTAGATCACAAAGCGTTAGAAGAAGGCGGAGCGATTGAGTCCTATGAAATTGATGTTGAGTCTATTCAGCATAACCCTATGGGAGGAATTCACTTTAAAATATACTTAAACTCCAATAAGAAATTAAGCGTGAGTTTTAGTTTGACTAAAAATCTGAATACTGGACAATTCGAACATTCTTCAACGGGATATTCAAAGGAAGTCTCAGACTTGATAAAAAATAGGCCATAAGGAATAAGAGCTTTTTCTCTAAACTAAGAATTAAAAACATAAAAAGCACTAATCGATTGCGTTTATGCAGTGATTAGTGCTTTTCTTCTGGATCTTTATCGTCTAGAGAATCATCATCCGTTTGGAAATCTTCCATGATAGTAGCAAGTTTCTTTAATTCATTGTAAGTTCGAAGCATATTGATACTTGTTACGATGTTTGTTGTTGCGAATAGACAGCAGAATAATGTGATAAAGTCAAATCCATTTCCAGGATAATGAGAGGTTGCTAGAAAGATAAAGAAGATAGCTAATGCAATTTCAAAATAAAGTTTTCTAAAGAAAATTTTTCTAGGCATTGCAATCATCCTTTCTTGTCAAAATCTTACATAATTCTTGAAAAATAAGCAAGTATTTATTCTTGATTTTTTCTGACCAAATGAGTATTATAAAACTATGAGTTAGCACTCGTGGTTTTCGAGTGCTAAAAAATAAAGGAGGATTTTATATGTTAAAGCCTTTAAAAGATAGAGTTGTTATTCAAATGGTAGAGCAAGAAGAAAAAACTGCTGGGGGATTATTCCTACCAACCACTGCTCAAGAAAAATTACAATTTGCAAAAGTAATCGCGACAAGCGAATTCACTGCTGCAGAAGACCGTCAAGTGGCGGTTGGCGATAAAGTCGTATTCGAAAAATATTCAGGAACAGAAGTAAAATTAGATGGTCAAGAATATATTATCGTGAAAGAAAAAGACATTATCGCAATTGTTGAATAAAGGGGGATACAATTATGGTGAAAGATATTAAATTTGCAGAAGACGCAAGAAGTGCCATGCTTCGCGGTGTGGACGTTTTAGCAAACACAGTAAAAGTAACATTAGGACCAAAAGGACGTAATGTTGTATTAGAAAAAGCATTCGGTTCTCCACTGATTACAAATGATGGGGTCACAATCGCCAAAGAAATCGAATTAGAAGATCATTTCGAAAACATGGGTGCAAAACTCGTGGCTGAAGTCGCTTCAAAAACAAATGATATTGCCGGTGACGGTACAACTACAGCAACTGTTTTAACACAAGCCATCGTTCGTGAAGGATTGAAAAATGTAACAGCTGGAGCAAATCCAGTAGGCATCCGTCGCGGAATTGAACTTGCGACAAAAGCAGCGGTTGAAGAATTACACCGCATTTCTCGTCCAGTAGAATCAAAAGAAGCGATCGCACAAGTTGCGGCCATTTCTTCAGGTTCAGCTGAAGTCGGTGAATTAATCGCAGAAGCTATGGAAAAGGTGGGGAACGACGGCGTTATCACAATCGAAGAATCTAAAGGGATTGAAACAGAATTAGATGTTGTAGAAGGAATGCAATTTGACCGTGGTTACTTATCACAATACATGGTAACTGATAACGACAAGATGATTGCGACTTTAGACAATCCATTTATCTTAATCACAGATAAAAAAGTGTCAAACATCCAAGAAATCATTCCATTATTAGAACAAATCGTTCAACAAGGACGTGCGTTATTAATCATCGCGGATGACGTGGATGGCGAAGCTTTACCAACATTAGTATTAAACAAATTACGCGGAACATTTAACGTGGTAGCTGTCAAAGCTCCAGGATTTGGTGACCGTCGTAAAGCGATGTTAGAAGATATCGCTGTGTTAACAGGGGCTCAAGTCATTACAGAAGACCTTGGCTTAGAATTAAAAGACGCAACATTAGCGCAATTAGGGACAGCTGGTAAAGTGGTGGTTTCTAAAGACAGCACAACAATCGTTGAAGGTGCAGGTTCTAAAGACTTAATCGCGAACCGTGTTGCTTTAATTCGCGCACAAGCACAAGATACAACAAGTGATTTCGACCGTGAAAAATTACATGAACGTCTTGCTAAATTATCAGGTGGGGTTGCCGTAATTAAAGTCGGTGCCGCTACTGAAACAGAATTAAAAGAGAAAAAACTTCGCATTGAAGATGCCCTAAATGCCACTCGCGCAGCGGTTGAAGAAGGTATCGTTTCAGGTGGAGGAACAGCTCTTGTGAACGTTCAAAAAGTAGTTGACGCTCTTGAATTAGAAGGTGACCTAGCTACAGGTGCGAAAATCGTATCTCGTTCATTAGAAGAACCATTACGTCAAATCGCAGAAAATGCGGGTCTTGAAGGTTCGGTCATTGTTGCTCGTTTGAAATCTGAAGAAAAAGGCATTGGATACAATGCTGCTACAGATGAATGGGTAAACATGATTGAAGCAGGTATCGTTGACCCAACGAAAGTAACACGTTCTGCATTACAAAATGCTGCATCTGTTTCAGCATTATTATTAACAACAGAAGCTGTGGTAGCTGACAAACCAGCTCCAGTAGCACCACCAATGCCAGGAATGGATCCGGGTATGGGCATGATGTAATCAAAGGAAGAGGGGTGAAAGTTTTTCACCCCTCTTTTTCTTTTTAGTTACAATAAAACACCGAAAGGTGCTTACTAAAAAATTGAACTTTGTTCAAAACTACGAACCCCCGAGGATTTCTCTATAGTATATGCAACGAGGTACCGGCTTGAGCCGAAGTCTCAAGCTCTTTCAAGATTCAAATGGACTCTAAAAAATAAATTTTTAAGAGTCCATAATTCGCTTTGAATGCTTACTCCCGTTGCGAATACTATGGAATCCTCGGGGTTCTTCGTTTTGAACACTTTTTTTGTGATTCTTAAAAAAGGAAGGAATAGAGAGGAAGATAAAACTTCAATCACGGAAGGATTTATTGATAATAGCTATAATGGGACAACGGTTCGAGCCTGTAGTCTCTCACCTCATAAGCCTCAAAATGGTCGTATGTAGAGGCTAGTCACAATGGTTGACGGGGGCGTTCTTTTTTGCTAAAATAGTCGTGTTGTAATTGTGAAGCACCACAGCTACAACCGCTCGGATTAGAGTACAAAAGACCGGAATCGGCACTTTAAACTGGCGAGTCTTAGTCTAAAATATAGGAGGTGCAATATGTACGCAATCGTAAAAACTGGTGGAAAACAAGTTAAAGTTGAAGTTGGTCAAGCAATCTACGTTGAAAAATTAAACGCAGAAGCTGGCGACAAAGTAACTTTCGAAGAAGTAGTATTTGTAGGTGGAGATGACGTTAAAGTTGGTGCTCCATTCGTAGCAGGTGCAACTGTTGAAGGAACTGTTGAAAAACAAGGCCGTCAAAAGAAAGTTGTAACTTTCAAATACAAACGTCGTAAAGACTCACACCGTAAACAAGGTCACCGTCAACCTTATACAAAAGTTGTTATTGACGCAATCAACGCTTAATCACGATGATTCAAGTGACTGTACACAAGAAGAACCAACGGATTGTTTCCTTTGAAATGACTGGACATGCAAACTATAGAGAACATGGTTCGGATATCGTTTGCGCAGGGGTATCGGCTCTGGCTATTACAACTGTGAACAGCATAGAGAAGTTAGCAGGATATCAACCGATTGTCGAAGTCGACGAGGGTGAAGGTGGTTACTTATATATGGAAGTTGTAGAGGACTTGACGAAAGATCAAGAACATACAACTCAAATTTTATTAAATAGTCTATTACTAGGGTTAGAAGATATTCAATCAGAATATCAAGACTTTCTAGCTGTAACTGTTGCATAATCAATCAAGGAGGTGCACAACTATGTTAAAAGTGAATTTACAATTATTCGCCCATAAAAAAGGGGGCGGTTCTACATCAAACGGACGTGACTCACAATCAAAACGTTTAGGTGCTAAACGTGCTGATGGACAATTCGTTTCAGGTGGTTCAATCTTATTCCGCCAACGTGGAACAAAAATCCATCCAGGTGAAAACGTAGGTAGAGGTGGAGACGATACTTTATTTGCTAAAGTTGACGGAATCGTACGTTTCGAACGTAAAGGCCGTGACAAAAAACAAGTATCAGTTTATCCAGTAGTTGCTGCTGAATAATAATGAGTAGGATGTGACATTCAGTCACATCCTTTTTTTTAAGAAAAATGAGAGTTTCACAAAACCGCTTCGAATGTTTCAAATCACTCTATAATAGCTATACTAGCTGCAGTGGAGGAAGCCTTGCGTCTTCCTTCCTCTCAAGCTTCAAAGGGACTCTAGGAAATGAATTTCCAGAGTCAATAATTCACATTGAGTACAATCGCTAGTATTTCTATTATAGGATTTGAAAGTTCTACGTAGTTTTGTTAGTAAAAATGTGAATGAACCTATTCCATAGTTTTCAAAGCTCAAAGACTCTTAAAAATAGAAGGAGGGATTTTTATAGAAACGGGAAAAGAAATCCAAGCGTTCGAGGAATTGGCAAAAGTAGTAGAGATGCTTCAAAAAGAAATCGGCTATTCGAATGTAGAAGCCCTAGGGGAAACCTTACAAAACATTCTCAATAACAACACCGCGCAACAAGTTGAAGGCCTGCCAAGTAATGAGGTGGTCCAAGAATTAAACAAAGTGTATAAAGAATTAGATTTAACCAGCTATTCGAGTGAAGAGATTCGCCGTATGATTCAATTCACGTTCTTGAAAGCCGCTAAAGAAGATGGTTTGCAAACCATCCATCAAATGACTCCAGATGCAATCGGCTTACTCGTGGCGTATATGATTGACCAAATGACGAAGAAAGACCAAGCTATTACAATTGCGGATTTTGCTGCGGGAAGTGGAAATTTACTGAGTACGATTCTCTTATTTTTACAATCAGCAGGAAAACCAGCCCAAGCGACGGCTATTGATAATGATGAAGTACTCGTTCATTTAGCTTTACAAGCTTTTGCATTAGAACAATTAGATGTGAAGACTTCCTTGCAAGATGGCTTGCAAGATTCACTTGTGGAACCACAAGATTTCGTAGTAAGTGATTTACCGATTGGATATTATCCTGTCGATGCCAACGCCGCTCGTTTTGAGACAAAAAATGAAGAAGGTCATTCTTTTGCCCATCATTTACTGATTGAACAGCATATTCGCTATTTGAAGGAAGCGGGAATCGGATTGTTCATCGTTCCGACAAATCTATTTGAGACTGTCGAAGGGAAAACGTTACTGGCTTACTTGCAAAAAGAAACATATGTACAAGCAATGCTCGCTTTCCCTCGCAATTTATTTAAAGATGTGCAATTTAGTAAGTCTTTACTCATTGTACAAAAAAGAGGGGGTTCGGCTAAACAAGTGAGTCAAGTCCTTCTCGGGGATATCCCAGAATTTAAAAACAGAGAAAAATTCAGAAAATTCACTCTAACATTCGAAAAATGGGCACAAGAAATGTTATAATGAATCTGTTAGACCCAGATGCGGGCTTAATTTTAAATTAAAGGAGAATGTGCATGTCAAAATCAATCGCGATTAATGCAGGAAGTTCAAGCTTGAAATTCCAATTATTTAATATGCCACAAGAAGAAGTGGTGGCTAAAGGGTTAGTAGAACGTATCGGATTAGGAGATTCAATCTTCTCAATCAGCTATGGAGACGACCAAAAATTTGAAGTGGTAGAAGATATTCCAAACCACGAAGTTGCGGTAGAAAAATTATTAGAACAATTAGTAGCGTTAAACATTATTTCTTCATTCGATGAAATCACTGGTGTTGGTCACCGTGTCGTTGCAGGTGGAGAATTATTCAAAGATTCAGCTTTAGTAGATGATACTGTTATCCAACAAGTAGAAGACTTAGCAGAATTTGCTCCATTACACAACAAAGCAGAAGCTGTAGGAATGCGCGCATTCAAACACATCTTACCAGACATTACAAGTGTTGCTGTATTCGATACTTCATTCCATACAACAATGCCTAAAAAAGCTTATTTATACAGCATTCCAATGGAATACTACAAAAAATTCAAAGCGCGTAAATACGGAGCTCACGGAACAAGCCACCGCTATGTTTCACGTCGTGCTGCTGAATTATTAGGCAAACCAATTGAAGAATTAAAAATCATCACTTGCCATTTAGGAAACGGTGCTTCAATTACTGCGGTTGATGGTGGTAAATCTGTAGATACATCTATGGGATTCACTCCACTTGCAGGGGTTACAATGGGAACTCGTTCAGGGGATATCGATGCTTCATTAGTAGCATTCTTAATGAACAAATTAAATATTACAGACGTTAACGAAATGGTTGACATCTTAAACAAAAAATCAGGGCTATTAGGCCTTTCAGGTGTATCAAGCGACATGCGTGACGTTGAAGCTGCGAGTGAAACAAACGAAGATGCTAAAGTTGCAGTGGAAATTTTCGTTGACCGCGTTCAAAAATACATTGGACAATATGTTGCTGTTATGAACGGTGTGGACGCTATCGTCTTCACTGCTGGTATCGGTGAAAACTCTAAATCAATTCGTTCTCGTATCATCAACGGTTTAACTTGGTTCGGTTGCGATATCGATCCTGAGCGTAATGATACTCGTTCAGAAGCAATCATTTCTTCTGAAGGTGCGAAAGTTACAGTATTAAATATCCCAACTAATGAAGAGGTTGAGATTGCGCGTGACATCGAACGTTTACGCAAATAAGAGAACCGAAGGTTCAAACGAGAAACTATAAAAAATCCTTTGGATTAACTTTATAGTAGTCATTGTAGGAGACCGGCTCGAGCCGAAGTCTCTCACCTATCGAATTCAAAGAGCCCCATGGCGGATCATCCGCTGTGGGGCTCTACTTCATTTCGATTCTTATTCTCTACTATCACTACTATAAAATTCAAGGTTTATCCGTTTCTCTTCAAAGGTGCAGATTATTGCGTAAATCCTTCTCAGTAGGCTACGCGAGACGGAGTGTGGGAGTGGAGACAGGCTCTCGCCTGCCAAATTCAAAGGCTCTCTTGGCGATAAATCGCTGAGAGAGCCTTTGAATTTGTCGTTGTTGTTATGGGATTTCTTTGAATTTTTGGAATTTTAATTGCTAGAGGTCGGGTCAAGCGTCGCACGCTTGCTCGGGGTTACAGGGGCGGAGCAAACCTCTATAAAAGACGACCATGAATTTGATTATACCGCTACTAAAAATAAAAAAAAGACTTTTAAGCAGAAAAAAAGAGGAGTAAAATTAGTATATACATAAAAACAAAATAAAAAGTAAAGGAGAAAAATACAATGAAAAAGGTGTTTATAAGTTTTATAGCTATGTTGTCAGTGGTATTCTTCTTTATTTCGAGTAAAGGGTATGCAAATGAAGTTGTAGATAATACCGTTACGGAACAACAAAATTTAGAGGGACAAGTTCTTTCTCATTATTTAAAATTGGAGGAAAAAGAAGGTCATTATACTTTACATTTTTACAATAAAAAAGAATTAAAAAAAGTTTTAAAAAGCTTTGATAAAGAATTGACTGTAGAGAAGATTAACGAAGCTGTTGCGGAAATTAATGATGTGCTTGATAAAGAAAATGGGGTGGAACCTCTTTCTGATTATTTTAAAGCTTTAAAGAATAAAACTTTAGTTATTCACAATATAGATAATCGTTCGTATACAGGTTTTAGGAATGCATGCTCTTGGACTGTCTTTGGAGTGTGTAATTTTCATTCTTTGCTATATACCGGAGCAGCCTTGGCGTTAGGTGTTACTGGGGTCGGTTCTGCAGTGATCCAAGCACTAGTTGCAGCAGTTCCTTTAACGCCTGGAGTAGGTTTTTGGGAAAGAGTTTTAATTTTTGTTTTATTTATGTCGTTTATCATATCAACGATTTGTTTAGTTAAGTTTTTAAGTAAAAATAAGAGACAGCGTTAAGCTGTCTCTTATTTTTACTTCTTATCTTGATACTATATACAAACAACTACAATTTTAAAAATAGCTCTAAAGCTTTGGTATAAAAAGAAAAACTAGCTTTTTAGGTTCTCGTTTTCAGGTATTTTGGGATGTGGGGGGGATTTTTGTTGGTAGAGTACGTGACCAATGTCATACTCCTAGTATAGGGTTCATCCGTTGTATTCAGAGTAATTCGAACGAATGCTAATTTTTCAAGTATTTGTCATGTGTTGTCGTAGGCTATATAATAAAGATATCTATACTTTGAAGGAGTACTTATGACTCAAGGAATTATTATTAAAGCGCTGAGTGGATTTTATTACATTGAATCCGATGGAATGATTTATCAGACTCGTGCGCGTGGAGTTTTCCGCAAAAGAGGACAATCGCCTCTAGTAGGAGATGTGGTTGAATTTGAAAGTAGTAATCTTCAAGAGGGAACCCTCACGAAAATCCTGCCACGGAAAAACACAATAATCCGACCGCCTGTAGCCAATGTCGATGTTGGCATTATTGTGATGTCTGCGGTGGAACCAGAATTTTCAACACATCTCGTGGATCGCTTCCTTGTATACCTTGAAGGATTACAAGTGCATCCAATTATCATGGTTACTAAGACCGATTTGTTAACAGCGCAAGGATTAGAAAAGCTTGAGGACATCCGAAAAAATTATCAAAAAATCGGTTATCCTGTCTTTTTTGGACAAGAAGTGATGAAAGATAAAACGCCATTTTTGGAAGCTTTGAAAGGTCAGAAAGTGATTTTTCTTGGACAATCTGGAGTAGGAAAATCAACGCTTCTTAATGAAATGATTCCGGAATTAAACCAAGAAACGGGAGAGATTTCGAATGCGTTAGGGCGTGGGCGACATACGACTCGTCACGTTTCACTTCATGAAATCGAAGGCGTGTGGATTGCGGATACACCGGGATTTAGTACGGTTGATTTTATGGGGATTGAGAAGGAAGACTTACCGCATTTATTCCCTGAGTTTGTCGAAGTAGAACATGAATGTAAATTCAGAGAATGTTCGCATCAACACGAGCCAAACTGCGCCGTGATTCAAGGCGTAGAGTCAGGAGACATTTGGCAAGAGCGATACGACCATTATTTGAATTTCTATGAAGAGCTGGACCAAAGAAAACCAGTCTATAAACGAAAAAAATAGTCAGAGGAGAAAAACATGAAAGTAGCACCATCAATTTTAAGCGCAAATTTTGCAACATTAGGAGAAGACGTTAAGAAAGTCGAAAAATTAGGAGCAGACTGGATTCATATCGATGCCATGGACGGACAATTCGTTCCAAACCTAACATTAGGACCAAATATCGTTGAAGGATTACGTCCTGTAACGGATTTAGTATTAGATTGCCATTTAATGGTCCAAAACCCAGAACGCTTCATTCCACAATTCGCAAAAGCAGGAGCAGACTACATCTCTGTTCACGTGGAAGCAACACCACATATCCACCGCGCACTTCAAGCGATTAAAGCAGAAGGCGTGAAAGCCGGTGTCGTGATTAACCCAGGAACACCAGTAAGTGCCATTTCTGCAGTTTTAAGCGAAGTGGACTTAGTATTAGTGATGACAGTGAACCCAGGATTCGGCGGACAATCATTCATTCCAGAAACATTAGACAAAGTTCGCGAATTAGTAGCGTTACGCCAGAGAAAAGGCTACCACTACTTAATTGAAGTAGACGGCGGAGTGAACGGCGAAACAGCGAAACTTTGCGCAGCAGCAGGGGTAGACGTTGCCGTTGCCGGTTCATATGTATACTACGCAGACGATATCAAAGCTGCGATTGATTCAATCAAAGAAACTTAAGAGGGACGAAGATGGAAGTTGTGATTGTCTTGGGAGGACCCAATACCAAAGAGGATATCAAGAAGCTCTTAGAAAATCGATACGCAAAGGCCTATGAAGACTTCCGGTTTATCGGCGTCGACGGTGGGGCTCTTCGGTTATTAGATCAGCATATTCCCATGGAAGTAGCCATTGGTGACTTTGATTCTGTCACAAAAGAACAGCGCGACTTGATTCATGAGGCGGCGAACACGATTGTCGAGCTTCCTTCTGAAAAAGACGATACGGATTTTGAGGCTGCACTGTTATGGGTGAAGGAGCATTACGAAGGAGTACCGATTCATGTGCTCGGTTCCTTTGGCGGACGAGTGGACCACGCAATTAGTACCTTATGGACGATGATGCGACCAGACTTAGCACCGCTTATTCCGTATGTGGTGTTTGAGGATGCAACGAATGTCGTGAATTTCATCCAGCCAGGTACATACACGATTGAAAAGATGGACTTTACAAAGTATCTTTCCTTTATTAGTATGACTCCTGTGGAAAATTTAACTCTACAAAATGTTAAATACACCCTCGATTCAAAAAGCTACGCGTACCCAGTGGCCCTTGTCAGCAATGAATTTACAAGTGACAAGATGACCATCTCCTTTACAAAAGGACTTATCCTAGTCGCCCAAACCCGAGATCATTGGAGATAACACAAAACATCGCACAATTAGGATGAATTACCTACACCAAAAAAGAAAAAATCATTAAATCCTTCGCTTGTAGAGCTGGGAATTTATAATTTGTCGAGGAAGAAACATGAATTTTAATAGGATGATTCCCGAATTGTCAGTTTTTGATATTGAACAGACTAAAAAATTTTATAGAGAATTAGGATTTAAAATTGAATATGAACGTACTGAAGATAAATTTGTTTTCATGTCATTTCAAGATAGTCAGTTTATGTTTGAACAAATTCACGATGATGGTTGGAATATAGGTGAACTAGTATATCCATTAGGAAGAGGAATAAATTTTTCAATAGCTGTTGATGATATTGAAGAGCTTTATAAATTAGTGAATAATTTGAATATAGAATTATACAGAGAACTAACTAGAAACATATATCAAGTTAATGGAATAGAAGAAATGCAAATAGAGTTTTTAATACAAGATCCAAATGGGTATTTGTTGAGATTTACAAATTAACAAATACCAATTTGTCTAATTAAATAAAAAACACAAAGACGATAGAAAAATCAAAAATCTATCGTCTTTTTTCATGCCTATTTTCAATTTATATTGCAATCCATTCACATTAAGTTTGAGACTTAATTTTAAATTTGAAAGCCATTAAGGCCATATTCTTCGCTTAGTTTGTCAAAATGCTTTACCCAAAAATGAATGATATGATTCTTTTCGTGAGATGTTTTTCACAAAGTTAGTTGAAATTCCAAAATTCACTTATAAGTGAATTTTGGAATTTTTTCGTTCCCCGTTGTTTTCAATAATAGAACCTCTATCATCCTTATCTCTAAGCTTTTTGTAGCGGATAAAACCTCAACAGACGGATAAACTTACAAATGATGAAAATAGATTTCATTTCTTTGAGATTGCTTCAAACCTCTATCTCATAGGCTTTTCAAAAACTCCATTTTTTGAAATAAAAATTAAAAAATGCGCATCGATTTAAAAGTATGAGAAGCACCACCCATGGTCCCTTGGTTTCCTGGCATTAAACTCAGGTAAAGGAGCACCTGTTTAAGCAGATAAAAAACTTAGGCGATACCCAAGCTCTTTTTATAAAAGTGGGGCTTAAAATAATTGAGGTTCAATGATAAAGCATGAAAAGCTGCTTGAGGCGGATAGCGGTCATTGTAATGGAAAAGTAACCAATGTGAATTACCAAGGATTAGCGACTGGTCGCTTAGCCTTGGTTTGAAGCTTGGTAGGCAAGGAGACCTTAGGCTCCTGCCGGTACCATTACAAAGATGTCCGCTATCCAAAACGTCAAGCAGCTTGAAATGCAATTAGCATACATGATCTATTGTTTTAAGCCTTCGGCTTAATTTTAGATAAACAAAAAGAGCTTAGGGATATCGCCTAAGCTCTTTTTAATAGTGCTCTGTATTAAACACGTTCTACTTTACCTGATTTTAATGCACGAGTTGAAACCCATACTTTTTTAGGTTTGCCGTCGATTAAAACACGAACTTTTTGTAAGTTTGGTTTCCAAGTACGGCGGTTAGCGTTCAAAGCGTGAGAACGAGTGTTACCTGTTTCAGAACGACGTCCAGTGAAATAACATACTTTAGCCATTTTCATTCTCCTCCTTTATTTAATTCATTATCAGCTGATATAATTTTGAACTAAATCATATACCTAAATAATTTAGCATAGTTGAAGTAAGATTGCAAGTGAGTCGGTTATACAGATTGCCCCCCTTTTAAAAATTGATAAAAAACTAGGTAATCGAGTAGTAATGTGATATTATAGTATAGAAATAATGTGTCAATCTGTCTAAAAATAGGCAGAAACCTTTATACATTCAAAGGGAGGTATTCGTATGACAGTAAAAATTCAAACAGAAAATGGACAAATTGAACTGAGCAATGAAGTCATTGCAACGGTTGTAGGTGGAGCTGCAACAGACAACTATGGGGTAGTTGGGATGGCCAGCCGCAATCAAATTCGTGACAACTTAAATGATATTTTGAAGAGAGAAAACTTTTCTCGTGGCGTAGTAATCCGTCAAGAAGATGAGGGCGTTGCGGTTGATGTTTACATTATTGTTGGATACGGTACTAAAATTTCTGCAATTTGTAGAAATGTACAAGAACAAGTGAAATACAACTTAGAAACAATGTTAGGATTCTCTGCGAACACAGTGAATGTATATGTTCAAGGAGTTAAAATCATCGAAGCGTAATGCTTGTTGATTCTAGTCAGGAGGAAGTAAGAAAAATATGGCAACTATGAAAACTATTACGGCTCAAGATTTCCGCGCAATGGTAGAAATCGGTGAAATGCGTTTATCTGAAAATGCAGAATTCGTAAACTCATTAAACGTATTCCCGGTTCCAGATGGAGACACAGGGACAAACATGATGCTCTCATTCAAATCTGGTGCGGAACGTGTGGCAAACTCTACAGCAACAACTGTAGGGGATTTAGCGCAAGATTTAGCAAAAGGATTATTAATGGGTGCTCGTGGGAACTCAGGAGTTATCTTATCTCAATTATTCCGTGGATTCTCTAAAGCGGTTGAGGGGAAAGATGTCATCACTGGTGAAGAATTAGCCCAAGCATTTACAAACGGTGTGGAAACAGCATATAAAGCCGTTATGAAACCTGTTGAAGGAACCATCCTTACTGTTGCTCGTGAATCTGCAAAACGTGGTGTTCGCAAACTAGAAACTTCAAACGACATCATCGAAGTAATGGGATCAGTATTACGTGGAGCTGAAAAATCTTTAGCAAAAACTCCAGATTTACTACCAGTATTAAAAGAAGTAGGCGTAGTGGATTCAGGTGGTCAAGGTTTAGTATTCATTTACAACGGATTCTTCGAAGCATTAACAGGGGAAGCCGTTCCAGTTCAATCATTACAAAGCAATAAAATCGATTTAACTTCAGTGGCTCACCACGAAGCAGGCGTTGACTACGAACATGTATCAACTGGCGACATCAAATTCGGTTACTGTACTGAAATCATGGTGAAAATCGGTGAAGGTGAAACAGTCGTAGATACATTCGACTACGATACTTTCCGAAACTACTTAAACGAACTTGGAGATTCTCTATTAGTAGTAGCAGACGATGAAATCATCAAAGTACACGTGCATACAGAGCGTCCAGGTGAAGTCATGAACTACGGACAACGCTTCGGTTCATTAATGAAAGTGAAAGTAGACAACATGCGCTTGCAACACGAAGAAGTGCTAAAAACAGACTACACTGCAAAGGTAAAAGAAGCAGCTCAAAAACAAAAAGCGGAATACGGAATCGTAGCAGTTGCTGCAGGTGAAGGTGTTCAAGAATTATTCAAGAGCATGGGTGTAACGACAATCATCAACGGTGGTCAAACAATGAACCCAAGTACGGAAGATATTCTTCAAGCCGTAAAAGAAGCGCATGCTGAAAAAGTCATCGTATTACCAAACAACAAAAACATTCAAATGGCTGCAAACCAAGCGGCTGAAGTATCAGAAGATGCTGCAGTTGCCGTTATTGCAACTCGTACCATTTCAGAAGGGTTAGCTTCATTATTAGCGTTCAACCCAGAAGCAAGCTTAGAAGAAAACCAAGCTGCAATGAGCGAACAAATGGCGCTTGTATCAAGTGGTCAAATCACTAACGCTGTTCGCGATACAAACATTGATGGCGTTGAAATTAAGAAAGACGACTTCATGGGTATTGTAGATGGTAAAATCTTAGTAAGTATTGCAGATCGTAAGGAAGCAACTCTTGCGACAATCGAGAAGATGATCGACGACGATTCAGAGATCCTAACAATCATCTATGGTGAAGACGCTGAAGCAAGCGAAGTGGAAGAAATCACTGAAGCTGTAGAAGCGAAATACCCTGATGTAGAGGTTGAAGTCCACGAAGGAAACCAACCAGTATACACTTACTTATTATCTGTAGAATAATAAATTTAAAATAATCGAAAGACTTCGAATCCTTATGGATTCCTCTATAATAACTGTAATGGGGTATCGGTTCGAGCCGAAGTCTCTCACCTTTAAAGCCTCAAAGCTGGAGTAAGGAATAAATTCCTAACTCCAGCTTTTTCGC
Source organism: uncultured Granulicatella sp. (assembly GCF_938030755.1). Classification (GTDB taxonomy): domain Bacteria; phylum Bacillota; class Bacilli; order Lactobacillales; family Aerococcaceae; genus Granulicatella. The sequence continues at coordinate 14,988 of NZ_CALHIF010000026.1, forward strand.
ATTTAATACCATTCCCCATTACTGTTATTATAGGATCCGTAAGTTTCTCCGTCTTTCGCTTTTTTTCTATTAATAAGTAAGTGTAACTGGTTGGTTTTGGTGCTCACATCAGGGATTGCGCTTCTACAGAGGGTGCTTTCTTGTTTTCGCGTGCTTCTGAGTCTTCACTCGCCTCCAAATGGGAAAATGGGAACGGAGTGGGTGCTCCTCAAAAATCGTAGTGCTGTGAGGGCAAGCTCTGTACTTGGTAGGACGCACATATAAAATCCCTGCATTGTAAAAGTTGAGGAGAGAGAAAGGAAAGGGCTGCACTTAGTGGAAGGCACATTAAAACACCCTGCACTGTAGGGTTCAAGGAGAGAGGAAGAAAAATGAGGGAGGGAAGTACCTTGAAATATTCCTGGAAAGCCTTTCGGATTCTATATTCGCATGAATAGCGATCGTACTCGATGCGAATTACTGATACTTGGAAAGAATTTCCTAGTATCAGTTTGAGGCTTGAGAGGAAAGGAGACAGTAGGCTCCTTCCGGTACAGCTATTCACGCGAATATGAAGATATCCGAAAGGATGAAAGGAATATTTAGCACAATTTCTTAACTCCTCCCTCATTTTCCTTCCCCTTGACGATTAAACGGAACTTGAATTACACTTATTAAAGTAGAAAGGATGTGATTGGATGAGTGAAGTCTTTCAAAGTGTGCAAGTCTTGCCAGGCGTTGGACCAAAACGATTGGAGCCATTAGCTGAGCTTGGCATTGAGACAGTTTATGACCTGTTAACGCATTTTCCGTTTCGTTATGAAGATATTCAAATTCGTGATGTGCAAACGATTATGGATCAAGAAAAAGTCACGCTAAAAGGGCTTGTGGCGACGCAACCGGTTGTGAGCTACTATGGCTTCAAGAAGAATCGTTTGGCGTTTCGCATGGCGATTGATACTCAAGTCATCCAAATCGCGTTCTTTAATCAGCCGTATTTAAAAGATAAAGTGGTTCAAGGAGAAGAGATTGCTATTTACGGAAAATGGGATGCCAAAAGAACAACCTTGATGGGGATGAAAATCTTATCGAATCGTTCGGTTGAGGATGAAGAAGGAGACCAAGTTGAGGCGGTTTATCGCACGAATAAATCGTTGAAACAGGCAACGATTCTCAAACTCGTTCAAACGGCGATGGATCATTTTGAAGATAAAATTCCAGAAGTATTACCAGGAGAATTGACGGAGTCGCACCACTTGATGAGACATAGGGATGCTGTACGGGCAATGCATTTTCCAAAAGATGAATTGGAAAGACAGAGTGCGCAATACCAACTCGTCTACCAGGAGCTCTTCTTATATCAACTGCGCTTGCAATGGATGCGTCAGAAACGCCACCAGCAAACTAAAGGGCAAGCGGTTCTGTATGATAATGCTCAGTTAAAGTCGTTTATTCAGACCTTGCCGTTTGAACTGACAGAAGGGCAAAAGAAAGTCGTGAATGAGATTTGCTTTGACTTGCGCGCTCCTTACGAGATGAATCGTCTCTTACAGGGGGATGTAGGGAGCGGGAAGACGATTGTAGCAACGATTGCCATGGTCGCAACGGCTCTAACAGGCAAGCAAGCAGCGCTTATGGTTCCAACAGAAATTCTAGCGGAACAACATATGCTGACGATTGAAAAATTAATTCAGGGGACAGATTTGAAAGCCGTGTTGTTAACCGGAAGTATGAATCGTTCGCAGAAGAAGCGAAAAGAGTTACTCGCAACGATTGAGAGTGGTGAGGCAAATCTTGTAATCGGGACTCATGCCTTGTTCCAACAAGATGTGAATTTTAAAGACTTAGCTTTTGTCGTGATTGACGAACAACATCGCTTCGGGGTGCAGCAACGTCAGGCGCTGGCTGGAAAAGGAGCGGGAGTGAATGTTCTTCAAATGACGGCGACACCAATTCCCAGAACACTTGCCATTACGGCTTTCGGGGAAATGGATACGTCCATCCTCGGTGAGATTCCTCGTGGTCGTCAGCCGATAAAAACGACTTGGGTTCGTGAGCAGGAAATGGAACAAATTTTTGACTTCGTGGAGCGACAAATTCAAAAAGGGCGCCAAGCGTATATGATTTCGCCTTTAATCGAAGAGTCGGAACATCTCGATGTGCAAAATGCCGAAGAGATTTACCGCATGATTTCAGCGCATTTCTCAGACCGCGTGAAAGTGGGACTCCTGCACGGTAAGATGCCGGCTGAAGAAAAAGAAGCGGTGATGGCGGACTTTAAAGCCAACAAGCTACAAGTACTCGTCTCTACAACGGTGATTGAAGTTGGGGTGGACGTGCCGAATGCCACAGTGATGGTGATTTTAGATGCGGACCGATTCGGATTAGCCCAACTCCACCAATTGCGTGGACGTGTCGGCCGTGGCCAACATGCCTCAAGCTGTATTTTAGTGGCGAGTCCCAAGACCGAAAACGGGAAAGAGCGTATGCGTATTATGTGCGAGTCGACGGATGGATTTTATCTCAGTCAAAAAGACTTGGAGCTCCGTGGTTCTGGGGATGTATTTGGGGTCAAACAGTCTGGTATTCCAGACTTTAAGATTGCCGACTTGATACGAGATTATGATATACTAGAACAAGCACGTAAAGATGCAATCCTTTATGCCTCGGAAGATCCAGCAGGAGAAAAAGTCGAGACAAAACGCATGAAGGCCTTTATTAAACAAACAACGAAAGAAATCAATGGATAACTTCACGGCCACGTGGCTAGAAGAGGAGGAACAACAATGGTAAGAATTGCAATTGACGCGATGGGTGGAGATAATGCTCCAAAAGAAATCGTCCAAGGGGTCGTCCTTGCAGCAAAGGAAATGCCAACTGTCGAGTTTCAATTATACGGAGACGAAGCAAAAGTGAACGCATGCTTGGAGGAATCACTTCCAAATATTCGCGTGATTCACTGTTCAGAAAAAATCAACTCTGATGATGAACCGGTTAAAGCGATTCGTTCGAAGAAAGACGCTTCAATGGTCGTTGCGGCTAAAGCTGTTAAAGAAGGGGAAGCTGATGCCCTCTTCTCTTGCGGAAACACAGGGGCCCTTCTAACGGCTGGATTACTAGTGGTTGGCCGTATTAAAGGAATCGACCGTCCAGGATTGATGCCAGTGTTGCCTGTTCTTGGAAAAGACAACCGTCAATTTATTATGATGGATGTTGGTGCGAACGCGGAATGTAAACCGAAAAACGTTCACCAATTCGGTATTCTTGGAAGCTATTATTCAAAATACGTTCTTGGTTACGAGAACCCAACAGTCGGCTTATTAAATAACGGAGCTGAAGAAGGAAAAGGGAACGAACTCGCAAAAGAAGTTTACGGACTCTTGAAAGAAGACGAGAGCTTAAACTTTGTCGGAAACGTGGAAGCTCGTGACATCTTAACAGGTGCTGCGGATGTCGTGGTGACAGACGGATTCACAGGAAACGCGGTCCTAAAGACCATCGAAGGAACAGCGCTTGCGATGATGAGTCTTCTAAAAGAAGGCATCAAAGGGCAGGGAATCCAAGGAAAACTTGGAGCGCTATTATTGAAGAATACCTTCTACGGATTAAAGAATACATTGGACTACTCACAATTCGGGGGTGCGGTGCTCTTTGGGCTTAAGGGAGCAGTCGTGAAATCACACGGTTCTTCAAAATCAGACAGCGTGTACCATGCGATGAAACAAATAGATACAATCGTATCCAGTGGAGTCATCAACGACTTAGTGGCACACTTTGAACAAACAGCGGAATAAAGAAATAGGACTCTCTTCTATCATGGAAGAGAGTTTTTTGATAATATTTATAAATTTCATAAAGTCGCAATAAATTCTTAGGAATTCTCACAAAAAAAGGGTACAATGGGAAAGTACAAAATGTTGCAAATGCAACTGAAGGAGGAAAGTCTATGTTCAAAGAAGTGAACGAGCAAATTTTAAAATTAATTGAGAAAAATAGTCGTTTAACTCCAGAAGAAATTGCATCTCTATTAGAAATGGATGTGGAAGAAGTCACACGCCGTATTAAAGAGATGGAAGAGGCTAAAATTATTTGTGGCTACCATACATTAATCAACTGGGAAAAAACTGATAATGTCAATGTATCAGCGATTATCGAATTAAAAGTAAATCCTCAAAAAGGGAAAGGATTCGACCGTATTGCGGAAAAAATCTATCATTTTCCAGAAGTAGAAGCTGTGTACTTAATGTCAGGAGGATATGATTTTATGGTGCAATTGAAAAAAGCACCAATGCGTGAAATCGCAAACTTCGTATCTTCACGTCTTTCAGTGATTGAAGAAGTACAATCTACAAAAACACATGTTGTATTAAAACAATACAAAGATCACGGCACTATGTTTGTCGGTAAAGCAGATGATAAACGTCAGGTGGTTACTCCATGAATTTAGAAAATATGTTAAATAATAAAATTAAGGACTTGAAACCTTCAGGGATTCGTCGTTTCTTTGATATGGCGAGTGAATACAAGGATATTGTTTCACTAGGGGTTGGAGAGCCTGATTTTGATACGCCTTGGCATATTCGTCAAGAAGCGATTAAAGCGTTGCAAGAAGGCCGTACATTCTATACAGCCAATGCAGGGTTAAAAGAGCTTCGTGAAGAAGTATGTATCTTTACAGAAGGTCGTCATGGGGTAAAATACGATCCAATGCATGAATGTGTCATCACTGTTGGTGGAAGTGAAGCCGTTGATATTTCAATGCGTGTTCTCTTGAATCCAGGGGATGAAGTGATTATTTGTGACCCAGGGTATGTTTCTTATGTCCCAGCGGTTACAATGGCCGATGGAACTCCAGTGATTCTTCCGTTAAAAGAGGAAAATCAATTCCGTTTAACACCTGAAGACTTAGAAGCAGTGATTACACCGAAGACAAAAGCGATTCTAATGAACTTCCCAAATAACCCAACCGGGGCAATTATGGAGCGTGAAGACTTAGAAGCGGTTTGTGATGTATTAAAACGTCATGATATTATCGTTGTTTCAGACGAATTATATGGAGAATTAACTTACACTGGAAAACCTCACGTATCGGTCATCGAAATCGATGGCATGCGCGACCGTACGATTTTAATCGGAGGATTCTCAAAAGCATTTGCGATGACGGGATGGAGACTGGGGTATGCCCTAGCGCCTGCACCGATTATGGAACAAATGTATAAAATTCACCAATTTGCGATTATGTCAGCTCCAACCCTTAGCCAATATGCAGGGATTGATGCACTTCGTAATTCTGAAGAAGATATTGCAGAAATGCGCGACAGCTACAACCAACGTCGCCGTTACTTGGTAAAACGGTTCAAAGACTTAGGCATTCCTTGCTTTGAACCATTTGGAGCTTTCTACATCTTCCCGAACATTTCGCAATTCGGATTAACATCTGAAGAATTTGCCATGCGTTTAGTAGAAGAAGAACGCTTAGCCGTTGTTCCAGGAACCGCTTTTGGGGAATCTGGGGAAGGCTTCCTACGTATTTCTTATGCTTATTCGATTGAAGATTTGAAGACAGCGTTAGATCGTATTGAGCATTTCATTACGAAGTTGAGAAATGAAAAATAACAACATGAAAGAATGAAGCTACGGTTATGTACTTCATTCTTTTTATTTTGAAAAGAGTACTGTATTTGGAACGGTTCTATGCTATATTGGGAGTAAAGTAAATGACCATTAAGAGGATTTAACGCTTATGAATACAAGTGAAATCAAAAAATTACATGAATTGTTAAAGGATTTATTAGAATTTTTGCAAAAGCATAGAGGACAACGAAATATTAATTTTTTTACGGATACGATTTTGGATATGATGGATATACTAGAATATATGTGTCAAAATCCAGATTCAGATGAATATATTGATTTATTACGCAGAAAATATAACAGTCTGTTTTTTCCTAGAGAGGGTCTTTCTCATTTTTATGTGATGGATTCAGATTCACATCGCATGAGAGAATATAATACTCAATTGAGTGATTTATTGGAAGAAATTCATCAAACAGAATTATTGAAAGATAGTTAGTTTTTCCTATTTAAAGTAAATGGGACTACTGTAGTCTGGCCTTACTGTTACAGTAGTTTTTTGTTTATTAAAAATCGATTAAAATAAATTTACTAGTGTAAAAGGTTGTGCTACACTATGCTTACTAAAAGAGAGGAGACTGTGCTTGAAAGAACGATTTACCAAGTTTATTGATACGATTATCGCACTTGATAAGGGTGACCATACATTAACCGATAAGCAATGGATGAAGAAGCAAAGATGGATCTTCGCCCTAAAGCTGTTTTGGGTGATTGTGCTAGTAGCGACCTTTCTTCTAGCCGTTAATGTCTCCGTGAGTTATTTTGTTTATTTCTTCTATTTTGCTGGAATTCTCTATGTGCTTACCAAAGTACTCGAGTTTTGTATCCAACGAAGAATGACACAATTAGCTAAGGAGGAATAGAACAATCCAATGAGAATTATTTATTTTATTATAGCCTGGGTTTCTTTAGCGATAGGGTTACTAGGAATTGTCCTTCCGGTACTTCCAACAACTCCCTTTCTTTTGTTGACCGTATTTTGTTTCTCAAAGAGTTCAAGGCGCTTTGAAGAATGGTTTCAAAAAACTAAGTTATACCAGCTTTATGTCGCAGATTACCGTGAGACGAAGTCAATTGCGCGTAGTCGTAAAAAGAAAATTATTATTTATATCTATATTTTAATGGCTATTTCTATTTACTTCGCTCCAATTATTTGGGTGAAAATTGGACTTGGCGCGTTGACAGTGTTTATTACTTACTATCTATTTTGGGTGATTCCGGATAAAAAGTAGGAGGGATTCAGATGGTTGAAAAGTTTAAGGCGTTAATAGAAGATTATAAAGTAACAAGAAATGAAAATGAAGATTTTGTCTGGTGGTATGTGCAACGAGTAGCGCCCTTTAATTTACGCTACGTGATTGCAGTAGTGCTAATTTTATGCATTGCGGCTATTTATTTTAATATTCAGTACGCGCTCACAACAGTGCTCGTTTTATGGATCATTGCGGCCACGATTACCATCGCAGAATGGGTTTATCGAAAACGAAAACAATAATATGAGAACCAAAAGAATCTAATCTAGTTTACGCTAGGTTCTTTTTTTTTACCTATTATTAGGAAGAAAATACGGAAAAAATAGAGAGGAGCCCTTTGAGAAAAAGCGCGAATAGGGCTATAATTTAAGTGTAGAAATAAAGTAAATGGAGGTAATTGTTATGAGATTTGACCAAGAACATGATTCATGCACAACCATTCTTGTTGGAAAGAAAGCTAGCTATGACGGTTCCACGCTTGTAGCCCGTACGGAAGATTCATGTAATGGAGAGTTTACTCCAAAGAAATTCATTGTCGTACGTCCAGAAGACCAACCACGTCACTATAAAGCAGTGATTTCAGGCTTTGAAACAGACTTACCAGAACATCCGGTTCGCTATACAGCCATGCCAAACGCCATCAATAATGAAGGGATTTGGGGAGCTGCTGGGATTAACGCCTATAATGTTGCTGTCAGTGCCACCGAAACGATTTCGACGAATCCACGTGTATTAGGAGCTGATCCGCTGGTGGAAACAGGGATTGGTGAAGAAGATATCTTCACTCTCGTACTACCTTATATTCAAACGGCGCGCGAAGGGGTCGAACGTCTTGGATATTTCCTGGAAACAGCAGGAACCTATGAATCAAACGGGATTGCCATTTCCGATGTCAATGAAATTTGGTGGTTGGAATCGATTGGAGGACACCACTGGATGGCTCGTCGGGTGCCCGATGATGCGTATGTCGTAAATCCAAACCAACTTGGAAGTGACTTCTTTGATTTTGAAGATAAAGAAAATTTCATGTGCGACCCTGATTTGAAAGACTTTATGATTCGACATCATCTCAATTTGAATTATGATGGAGAGTCGTTCAATCCGCGTTATGCATTCGGTTCCCAACGCGACAAAGACCGCTTGTATAACACCCCGCGTGCTTGGGATATTCAACGCATGTTTAACCCTGAGATCGAACAAGGGCCAACAAGTTTTGCAATTCCTTGGGCACGTGTTCCTTATCGTAAGATTACAGTGGAAGATGTGAAGGAATCGATGAGTACGCATTTCCAAATGACTCCGTATGATCCTTATGGAAACTTAGGGGACGGCAAGAGTAATCGTCGCTTCCGTACAGTAGGGATTAACCGCACGAGTCAGACCGCTATCCTGCAGCTTAGACCAAATCGTCCACACGAGACGACAGGAATTCAATGGGTGTCATACGGGTCAATGCCCTATGCAACAGCTGTTCCGTTCTTTACACAAGTGGATACCACACCAGAGTATTTTGCGAGTACAACAGCGAAGGTTTCAACGGATTCCTTCTACTGGTCAAACCGCTTAATTGCAGGGCTTGCGGATGCGCACTATTTGGAACATCAAGCAGACATTGAAAGTTATCAAAAACATACATTGTCTCGTGGAGAAGCCATGATTGCCCAAGTCGATGCTCGTCTTGAAAAAGGGGAAACGGTTGATTTTGAAGCGGAGAATCAACAAATGAGTGATTATATCGAAGAAAAAACGGCCGCTTTACTCGATAAAGTATTGCTTCGTGCAAGCAACCTGATGGTGAATCATTATTCAGTTAGTGACTAATGAGAGATTTGGGTTTAGGAGGTTAGAAACATGGAAAATAAAGATCAAAAACAGCTAAGTTGGCTAATGATATCCCTGATTGCATTTAATTTTGTATGGGGATTGGGAAATGTTGTCAATAACTTCGCCCAACAAGGGATTGTGGTGATTACATCATGGATTATTATTTTGGTGATTTACTTTATTCCGTATTCCTTAATGGTCGGACAATTAGGGGCGACATTTCAAGATAGTGAAGGGGGCGTCAGTGACTGGATTAAACATACGTCCACAAAGAAACTGGCTTATTTTGCCGCATGGACATTTTGGGTGGTTCAGATTCCTTATTTAGCGCAAAAACCACAGACGATTTTGATTGCGCTTGGTTGGGTATTCCAAGGACACTCAGGAATTGTGGGCGAACTTTCAATTCCGCTACTCGTTACGGTCTGCCTAGCATTCTTTCTTCTCATCCTTTATGTTTCAACAAAGGGAATTCGGGTATTGAAATTCTTAGGAACAATTGCGGGGAGTGCGATGTTTGTCATGTCTATTTTGTTTATCCTATTAGCCGTGGGTGTTCCACTCATTAAACCGGATTTACAACTAGCGACTGCGAATATGGATAAGCTTGAAACGTATATTCCGAAATTCGACTTTTCGTATTTTACAACCATAGCTCTTCTTGTTTTCTCGGTTGGAGGGGCGGAATGTATGTCTCCTTATGTGCATAAAATCAAGAATCCTGCCAAAGAGTTTCCAAAAGGAATGATTGCAATGGCGGTGATGGTTGGGATTTGTGCGGTCTTTGGTTCTCTTGCAATGGGAATGATTTTTGATAGCAACAATATTCCACAAGACTTGATGCGAAATGGGGCCTATCAAGCGTTTGCGGTACTTGGTAAACACTGGAATATTGGGAATGTACTTGTCACAATTTACGCATTGACGCAATTTATCGGGCAAACAGCGACATTGGCATTATCTATTGATGCGCCACTTCAAATCTTCCTTGGAAGTGCTGACAAAGAATATGTTCCTCGCTGGCTTCGAACACGCACAAAGAACGGAACATTAAAGAATGGATACTTACTTACAGGAATTTTAACAGGGGCATTAATTGTCATGCCGGCTCTAGGGCTTAAGGAAATTGATACAGTCGTAGTATGGATGACAAACTTGAACGCTATCGTATCTCCAATGTGCTTCTTGTGGGTATTTGTCGCCTTTATGTTCTTGTATCGTCATTGGGACAGATATAAAAATGCAGAATATAAATACATTAGCAATAAGACACTTGGCTTCTTGATGGGCCTCTGGGGCTTTGCTTTCACGGCATTCGCATGTATTCTCGGAATGGTGCCACAAGTGGATTATGCGCAAAATCCATCTGAATGGTGGTTTGTCTTAATTTCAAATATCATTATGCCATTTGCGCTTCTTGGGCTTGGACTCCTCCTTCCATGGATTGCACGTAGAGAACAAAAACAACAAGTATAAAAAAGAGTCTTAAAAAGTCCTCCTTCTACAAAAGGAGGGCTTTATTTTTTTAAATGTAATAGGGTATCAAACTGACAATTTAAGTGAAAAATGATATAGTAAATAAGATAAATTTACTCAAACCGAGAGGAACAACACATGAAATTATTAACCATTGCAGTCCCTTGCTACAACTCTCAAGAATATATGCATTATTGCCTCCAAACGCTCCTTGCTGGTGGCGAAGAGGTTGAGATTTTAATTATTAATGATGGTTCTAAAGACAATACTGCTCGCATCGCTGACCAATATGCAGCAGCTTATCCAACGATTATCCGTGCCATCCATCAAGAAAATAAAGGTCATGGTGGAGCCGTGAATACGGGGATGGCGAACGCAACAGGGAAGTACTTCAAAGTCGTCGATAGTGATGACTGGGTGGATGTACGTGCATACTTAAAAATTCTAGAACAATTACAACGCTTTGAAGAAACAGGCGAAGAAGTAGATGTGTTCATTACGAACTTCGTCTATGAAAAAGAAGGCGCGAAAACGAAGAAAATCATGAGTTACACTTCAGCCTTTCCTGAAAATCAAGTGTTTACTTGGGAAGATGCGAAGCCACTTCGCCGTGGGAAATACATGATGATGCATTCACTCATTTACAATATGAACTTGCTTCGTAAATCAGGCCTTCAGTTGCCAGAGCATACCTTCTATGTGGATAATTTATTTGTTTTCGTACCGCTTCAATATAGCAAAAAATTATACTATATGAATGTAGATTTCTACCGTTACTTTATCGGTCGTGAAGATCAATCGGTCAATGAGAAAGTGATGATTAGCCGTATCGATCAACAAATCCGAGTGAATGAATTATTGATGGTGAATTACCATAGCGAAAGGCAGTATCCAACCGTCTTGAAGAACTACTTATTAAACCACTTAGAGATTACAACAGTGATTTCTTGTGCGCTACTCAATAAGGGCGGACTACCAGAGCACAAAGAAAAGAAAAAAGCATTGCTTGCCGATTTAAAAGAAGCCAATCCAGAAGTCTTCCATTTGATTAGCCAAGCCGTGCTAAGCAGAATTACAATGGCGAGCAATAAACCTGTACAAGTTCTTTCAAACGGAATTTATACAGTGACACAACGTTTCTTTGGTTTTAACTAAATAGAGTTGAGAACTACCAGGCACTAGTCTGGTAGTTTTTTATGGAATTATCATATATGATAATTTCGTGAAGTGCGCCTAATCGCTTTGGTTCGTCTGAGGGGGCCATGGTATAATAAGCAAGACAAAATAAGAAATGGAGAAACCACATGAAACCATTTGATTACATCGTTGTGGGTGCTGGATTATTTGGTGCGACCTTTGCGCATGAAGCAGCAACACGAGGCTATAAAGTAAAAGTGATTGAGAAGAGAAACCATATTGCAGGGAATATTTATACAAAAGAAGTGGAAGGCATCCAGGTGCATGAATACGGAGCGCATATTTTCCACACGAGCGATCAAAAGATTTGGGATTATGTGCATCAGTTTGCGACGTTCAATCGTTATACGAACGCACCTGTAGCCAACTTCAATGGTGAGATTTACAACTTGCCGTTTAATATGAATACCTTTAATAAATTATGGGGTGTGGTGACGCCGCAAGAAGCCGAAGCGAAAATCGCTCAGCAGCGTGCGGTTTTGGGGAACAAAGAGCCTGAAAACTTAGAAGAGCAGGCGATTTCTCTAGTCGGGGAAGATATTTACTACAAGCTCATTAAGGGATACACGGAGAAGCAATGGAGACGTTCGGCTACAGAACTACCAGCGTTTATCATCCGCCGCCTGCCGGTTCGCTACACTTACGATAACAACTACTTTAACGATACGTATCAAGGGATTCCAATTGGTGGTTATACGAAGATGATTGAAGCCATGCTGGATCATGAGAATATCGAGGTTGAATTGAATGTCGATTTCTTCGCGAAAAAAGACGAGTACTTGAATAGTGGTGCCAAAATCGTGTTCACTGGAATGATTGACGAGTTCTTCGATTATGAACTCGGAACGCTGGAATACCGTTCGCTTCGTTTTGAAACAGAAGGCTTGGACGATGAGAACTACCAAGGAAATGCGGTGGTGAACTATACAGACCGAAAAACGCCATACACTCGTATTATTGAGCATAAACATTTCGAGTTTGGCACTCAGCCAAAAACGGTGATTACGCGTGAGTATCCTGCCGATTGGAAAGTAGGCGATGAGCCTTATTATCCAGTGAATAATCAAGTTAATAACGACTTATATGCGCAGTATAAGAAATTAGCTCAGACGGTTCCGCAAGTCATCTTCGGGGGACGTCTTGGACAGTATCGTTATTACGATATGCATCAAGTCATCGCTGCTGCACTAGAAACCGTTAAACATGAATTTGAGTAAACACAAAAACACCCTATTTGATTAGATTCAAATAGGGTGTTATTTATGATGGATTCCTTCGAATCCTAGCGGATTTTATCATAACTACAATAATAGGGTACCGGTTCGAGCCTGTAGTCTCTCACCTTTAAAGCTTCAAAAAGGGCGTAAGGAATAAATCCCTACGCCCTTTAATTCATCTTTAATACGATTTCCCATTATTGTGGCTATGAAATCCGCAAGATTCTTCAGAATCCATACACAATCAGTCAAACCAAAAATGTTTTAGATTGTTCATCAAATTAAGCTTTCACTGTTTCTAATTCTTCGCCGATTGCTTCAAGACGAGCCACTACTTCTTCAAGAGATAAGTTGTGCTCTTGAACATAGCGATTGCGTGGGTGAACACGGCATTCATGGCAGCAACCACGTAAGTATTTGTCTTCGTTTTCCTCAGAAGTTAAGATGCGACGGTTACATTCTGGGTTACCACAGTTTACGTAACGTTCGCAAGGTGTCCCATCGAACCAGTCTTTCCCAATCACCACTGGGTCTACGTGGTTGATGTCAACAGCGATACGTTCGTCAAATACGTACATTTTTCCATCCCATAGTTCGCCTTGAACTTCTGGGTCTTTTCCGTAAGTTGCGATACCGCCGTGTAATTGACCGACATCTTTGTAGCCTTCACGAACCATCCAGCCAGAGAATTTCTCACAGCGAACGCCACCTGTACAGTAAACAACGACACGTTTGTCCATGAATTTCTCTTTGTTATCGCGAACCCATTGTGGTAATTCACGGAAGTTGCGAATGTCAGGACGGATGGCACCGCGGAAGTGACCTAAGTCGTACTCGTAGTCGTTACGAGTGTCTAGTACAACAGTGTTTTCGTCTAATAATGCTTCTTTAAACTCTTGTGGAGAAAGGTAAGCACCTGTTGTTTCCAGTGGGTTGATGTCGTTGTCGAAGTCGTTATCTTCTAAACCAAGGTGTACGATTTCTTTTTTGTAACGAACGAACATCTTCTTGAAGGCTTGCTCGTTTTCTTCGTCGATTTTAAACCATAAGTCTTCCATGCCAGGAAGAGAGTGTACATAGTCCATATATTTTTGAGTGGTTTCATAATCACCAGATACAGTTCCGTTGATTCCTTCGTCAGCGACAAGGATACGTCCTTTTAATCCGATTGATTTGCAGAATGCTAAATGATCTGCAGCGAATTGTTCCGCATTCTCGATGGGAACGTATTTATAATAAAGTAAAACACGAATATCTTTTGCCATATTGTAGTTCTTTCATCCTTTTCTAGTTTGTAATGGTTCTATTGTAACTTTATTGAGAACCATTATCAATGAATTCGATTGTGAAAATCTTCGAAAGGTATTGACATGACAGCGATTTAAGGTATAATTTCAGATGTAACATAAAATTTTGAGAGATTGGAGGAGAAATCAATGAACAACTTAGTAGTAAAACGAGTGAATAGAATGATGAACCTTCCAATTCAAGTGATTCAGTTATAGCGCATTTTTTAGATGAGATTAGGAATGAAGCTGTTACTTTTTCAATACATGGGGAAGGTGACGGCTTTTTTTGATGGAGGAAAACGATGAACGATTTAATAAAATTAGTGATAGGCTTTATAAAAAAACATCCGATGCGCTATCTTGTTAGTTTTGTATTGATGGTTGCAAGTAGTATTGCTGCGGTTTATCCCGCTAGGATTGTGGGAGAAGTAGTCGATAAAATCATTGCGAGTGAACTGAATGCCGAGTGGCTCTGGACGCAACTCATGATTTTAGTAGGGATTATTCTCGTGGCCTATATTACAGAAAGTATTTGGACAAACTTGATTTTTATGGGCTATTATGAAATCCAAAAAGAATTACGCGTGAAGTTACTGCGGAATAACTTAAGAAAGAAGATTCCATTTTATGCGCATTTTAGAACGGGGGATATTATTACCCGTAGCAGTGAAGATGTGATGACCATTGGCGATATGATGGGGTTCGGAATGTTTGCACTCATGAACTCAACATTGATGGTGACCGTTTCGATCTATATGATGGTTACAACGATTTCGTTACCACTGACCATTGCGGCGATTTTACCACTGCCAATTCTTTCGTATCTTGTGTATAAATGGGGATTTGATCTAGAAGAAGAGTACAACAAGGCGCAAAACGCGGTTTCTCAACTGAATAATGAAGTGTTAGAAATGATAGATGGTACGTATGTGATTCGTGCTTATGGGCAAGAAGAGGCTATGATGGATGAGTTCAGAGCGAAAACAAAGAAGGCAATGAAACAAAATATCATCGTATCAGAAATTGAATCTCGCTTTATTCCATTGGCACAATTATTTATGATGATTAGCTTTACAATTGCACTTTTTTACGGTGGGTATTTGGTTTCGGCTGGGAGCATTCTCGTCGGGGATGTCATTGCCTTCCAAGTCTATATGGGTTCTGTTATGTGGCCGATGTTTATGATTGGCGATATTATCACGAACTACAAACGCGGAAAAGTGGCAACAGAGCGAATTAATGAAATATTAAGACATGACGATGACATCGAACGTGGTGGAACAAAAGTACTCGAGACGATTGAATCGATTGAGTTTAAGGACTTCCATTTTACGTATCCAGGGGAAACGACTCCATTATTAAAAGAAATTAACCTTGCGCTAAATAAAGGTGAGACACTTGGAATCGTTGGAAAAACAGGTTCTGGAAAAACAACACTCTTGATGCAATTATTACATCAATTCCCATACAAAGGAGAAAAGCTTTTTATTAACGAAGAACCTTTGATTGATTACGATCCTCAAACGGTAGCGGGGCATTTAGCTTATGTACCACAAGAACACACACTCTTTTCACGCACGATTCGCGAAAATATGTTATTCGGGAAAGAAGATGCAACCGATGAGGAAATCTGGGAAGCGTTGACGTTGGCGTCCTTTGATGGAGACGTGAAACGCATGCCGGACAAGCTCGATACGATGGTCGGAGAAAAGGGGGTATCGCTTAGTGGTGGGCAAAAACAACGGCTATCGATTGCGCGTGCTTTCTTACGCAACCGTGAATGTTTAATTTTAGATGATGCGTTATCCGCAGTTGATGCGAAAACCGAACGGGAAATTATCACGCACTTGCAACAAGAACGCGGTGGTTATATGAATGTGATTTCTGCACACCGACTTTCCGCAATTCGTCATGCGGATGAAATTATCGTGATGAATGAAGGACGTATTAGTGAGAGGGGTACCCATGAGGAGCTACTCGAACAGCGAGGATGGTACTATGAACAGTACCTCATACAAGAGATGGAGGAGGAAATCGAATGAGAACGATGAAGCGATTATTAAGCTACCTCCGCTATGAGAAAAAAGGAGTTCTGGTTGGACTCGTCTGCCTGTTACTCTCAACAGGAGCAACCTTAACAGGCCCACTCGTTGCGAAACACATTATCGATAATGTAATTACTCCGATGGGGCAGGCGCATGTTTTTAATGCAGGAGGCCTGCTTTTATGGGTTGGTATTTACGTGACAGTGAACTTAGTGGGAGTTGCTGGGGCCTACTTAAACCGTGTATATATGAGAACTCTCTCAAACCGTATTGCAAAACGTATTCGCGACGAAGTATTCGAGCATGTACAAACCTTGCCGGTATCGTACTTCGACCATTTACCGGCTGGAAAAGTGGTTTCTAGAATTACAAGTGATACGGAATCAGTGCGTGCAAATTTCTACGTGAGTGGGATTTCGACCCTGTTCAGTACGATTGTGATGTTGGTAGGTGTTTATTTAACCATTTTCTTATTAAACGCTACGCTAGGACTAGTGTTATTATTCCTAGTTCCTGTAATGATTTTATGGCAGAGAACTGTTGCTACGAAGCAGAAAAAATACTATTCCGAAAATCGTGAACTCTACGGTCAGTTGAGTGGACAATTAAACGAAAGCATTCAAGGAGCAGGCATCGTTCAAGCCTTCCAGCAAGAAGAAAAAATTGTTGCAGAATATGATGCCACGGCAACTTCTTGGGTAGAAGTTGGTCGTAAGGAATTAATTCTGGATTCGTACTTCACGTGGAGTCTTGTCGGTATGCTTCGAAACATTACTCATTTTGGAGTTATCTATTATTTCAGTATGCAGTTTATCGGTGGAACACTCGGGATTTCAGCAGGTCTTTTATATGCGTTTATTGACTACATTAACCGTATATATGAACCGATTCAAACCTTTATGAATGTCGTATCAGGTTTCCAACAATCAATGGCTGCCGGTGACCGCGTGTTTGAATTAATGGATACACCGAGCGAGGAATCGGGGGAAGAGCTCTTCACGTTTGATGAAGGACGTATCGAATTTAAAGATGTGAGTTTTGAGTACACAGCGGGAGTTCCAGTGTTGAAACACTTGAATTTCACGGTAGAACCTGGACAGACAGTTGCTTTTGTCGGACATACTGGTTCAGGGAAATCATCCATTATGAACTTATTGTTTCGATTTTATGACCCAACGAATGGAGCTATCTTGATTGATGGTAAAAACACGCGTGACTTTAACAGACGTAGTGTTCGAAGCGAGATGGGAATCGTGCTTCAAGATCCGTATCTCTTTACAGGAACGATTGCTTCTAATGTTGGACTCAATAATGAATCGATTCAACCTGAGACGATTAAAGATGCCCTCGTTAAAGTGGGCGGAGGACATCTACTCACGAAGAGTGACAAGGGACTCGACTACGAGGTGAAGGAAAAAGGAATGGATTTTTCTTCCGGAGAACGTCAATTGATTTCATTTGCCAGAGCTATTGTCTTCGATCCAAAAATTTTAATTTTAGATGAAGCAACTTCGCATATCGATACCGAGACGGAAGAAATTATTCAGAATGCAATTAATGTCGTAAAAGAAGGGCGTACAACCTTTATGATTGCTCACCGACTTTCTACGATTGCTCATGCTGACCAAATTTTTGTGTTGGATAAAGGTGAAATTGTGGAATGCGGAACGCATGATGAATTACTTCAACTGCAAGGTCAATATGCCGAAATGGTCGCACTACAAAAAGGTTAATGTATAAAAAATACAAGACGCTGTTTCCTTTGAAACAGTGTCTTTTCTTTCGTCGCAAACAACTTTATTTTTTTAGTGTTTTTTCAAGGGAATTCATGGTGCATTACGCCTCTTAGTTTGTTACAATGTGTAGGAAACTGATTGAGGAGAGAACGTATGATTACGAAAGAAGTTATTGAGCGTGCAACAACGCACCGCCGTCATTTACATATGTATCCAGAAGTATCCGGAGAAGAAGTTGAAACAACTCGCTTTATCCGCGAAACCTTAGAAGCGATGGGGCTTGTCTGTTGGGATTTACAGTCCAAAACAGGAGTCGTCGCAGAAATTGGAAATGGTGAGGGACCAACATTAGCCTTACGTGCCGACATCGACGCTTTACCGATTGTGGAACAAACAGGATTAGACTACGCTTCGAAAAATGAAGGAGCGATGCATGCATGTGGACATGATTTCCATACCGCAAGCTTGCTGGGAGCCGTTCAAGTCTTAAAGGCTCAAGAAGACACTTTACAAGGGAAAGTTCGTTTTATTTTCCAGCCTGCTGAAGAGAGTAACCGCGGGGCACGCGCATTGATTTCTGAAGGTGTTCTTGACGGAGTAGATGCGATTATTGGGTTCCATAACAAGCCCGAACTTCCAGTAGGAACGATTGGCGTGAAGGAAGGTCCACTCATGGCTGCAGTCGGTCAATTCAAAGCCGAAATTAGTGGTGTAGGTACACACGCAGCGGCGCCTCATAATGGGAGTGATCCAATCTTGACGGCTTGCCAAGTGATCGCTAATGCTCAAGCGATTGTTGCTCGTCATACATCTCCACTTGAACCAGTGGTGTTAAGTGTATCGCATATCGAAGCGGGGAATACGTGGAATGTGATTCCAGAGAAAGTATTTTTTGAAGGGACGATTCGTACGTTTAATAAAGAAGTGGAACGCAAGATGACCGAGCAATTCGAGAAGATGGTGGTTCAAACAGCGGATGTTTACGGACAAAAAGGAAGTATTGAGTGGATTTTAACACCGCCAGTTGTGCATAATGACGCTACAGTCACAGAAATAGTGAGAGCTACTACTGAGAAATTTGCGACAGTAGTGACACCAGAAGTGACTTTAGGAGCAGAAGATTTCGCCAATTATATGGAACACGTTCCAGGATGTTTTGTCTTTATTGGAACAGGATGTCCTCGCGAATGGCATCACCCAGCGTTCTTGGTGGATGATGCAGCACTACCGTTTGCGATTCAATATTTTGTGGACAATACGAATACACTTTTAGAAGTTCTTTCACAGAAAGGAAACGCGTAATATGAAAACAATGGTGGTCATTAGCCATCCAACGATTCAAACCTCATCAAGCCAACAGTTTTTTCTCGCAACGTTAAAAGGGGAAGAAGCGGTAACGGTTCGTCAAATAGACGAAGTGTGGAGTGAGAGAAAGCCTCATTTTACAAGAGCGACTGAAGAAAAAGCCTTGGTTGAAAGTGGAGCCAGGAGACTGATTCTTCAGTTCCCCATGTATTGGTACCAAGCACCTGCTGTCATGAAGGAATGGATTGATACGGTAATGAGTAAGAATGCGACTTTTGCAAAGCAAATTAAGGAACTCGGAATCGTTGTGACACTTGGTGTGAAAGAAGAAGCCTTCCGTGCAGGAGGAAAAGAGCAATTTACGCTTTCTGAACTCATGCGTCCATTCCAAGCGTTAGCAAATGCAATGAACTGGAAGTATTTACCGATTTTTGAAGTCCATCAATTTGATTATCAGACTGAAGTTGCCAAACAAGCGTTACTCGTGGAATATTTACAATACGTGACGAAAGATCATCACGGAACATTACAAGATACAGAAGATTGGTTTATCGAACGCGCTCAATCAATGAAAGGAGCACACTGGGAACAAATCGCAGAGTGGATTAAAGAGAACCAGGACGAAAGATTGGAACTCGAGATGCATCTGAGTCATTGGGAGGAAAGCCAGTATGGAGATTTTTGAGAAAATCGGGTTAATCGATACGTGGATAGCAGAAGAAAAAGAGTATAAAGAACGTGCATTGCTTGTGGCTGTAAAAACTCTTCTTTTAGAACAAGCAAAACGAATTGAACAAGCACATGGTGAGTTAGACGGGCGAATGTGGAGTCCAGAAAACTGGGCCAAATAAGGAGAATGAGATTGAAAAAAGATAAATTAGGACTTCGATTAGTTTTATTGGTCATTTCCTGTTTTTTAATCGGGCTAGGTGCAAAGATGGCTGGTTCGAGTACATTAGGAGCTGACGTTGTCGTTCTTGTATGGGAAGGATTAAATCGTACCTTTGGGGTTAGTATGGCAATGAGTAACATCATTGTCTCTCTCGTGTTTCTGGGGATTACGCTCAGTATTAACTGGAGATATATTGGATTTGGTACGGTTGTGGGGATGTTCTTGCAAAGTTTCTTTATTGACCTGTTCGATTTTAGCGCTCTTGCCGAAATGGATATCACCATAAAAATAATTGCGATGGTTGTAGGGATTGCGTTAATCGCGATAGGATGTGCAGTCTATGCACTAGCTGAATTAGGAGTGGGGCCTTATATTGCTGCAACGCTTGCCTTACACGAGAAATTTAAAACATCTCTGCCACGAAACAAATTTTTAATTGACGCTAGTTGTGTGGTTATTGCAGCTATTATGGGGCAATGGCCGACTGTTGGACCAGTTGTTTCGTTAGTGATTAGTGGAGTGATTATGGATCAGACAATGGTGATTTTGAAAAAATTACTTCCCATTAAATAAGAACAAATATCCTATTTACAGGAGGAGAGCTCTTGTAAATAGGATTTAATTTTTTTTAAACAAAAAGAAAAATGGAAAATTTTGATGGTATCGTTTTCTAAGATAGCAAAATAGTACAAGTCGAAAGCAAAATAGTTATTGTGAAAGCGGTTTTTCCATAGTAAACTGAAGATGTCTTAAAAAGTAATAGAAACTAGGGGGAGACAAAATGAAAAAGAAAGTATTACTATCAAGTGCAGCGTTATTAGCAAGTGTAACTTTAGCAGCTTGCGGAAATAACAGCAATAACACTAGTAAGGCGGATTCAACAACTAAAGCAGAAAGTAAAGAGAAAACAACTCTTAAATTAGCAGCTTTAGAAAGTGGTTATGGTTCAGAAATGTGGCCAGCAATCATCAAAGCTTATGAAGAAGCAAATCCAAACGTAAAAGTGGAATTGACTCAAGATAAGGAAATTGAAGAGAAAATTACGCCTCAAATGAAAGCAGGAGATTATCCAGATATCGTAATGCTTGCATTAGGACGTAAAAAAGCTTTACCAGAAACATTAATTAAAGAAAAAGCTTTAGCTGATTTAACAGATTTATTCGATAAAAAAGTTTACGGCGAAGACAAAAAAGTTTCTGAAAAATTATTAAACAATGTATTAGGATCTACAGTAACAGACCCTTATGGAGATGGAAAACACTACTTAGCACCAATGTTCTACGCTCCAACAGGATTATTCTACAACGAAGGATTATTCAAATCTAAAGGTTGGGAAGTTCCTAAAGATATCGCTGGTATGAAAGAATTAGCTGAAAAAGCTAAGAAAGACAGCATTTCATTATTCACTTATCCAGTATCTGGATACTTAGATAGCTTCTTCCCATCATTATTAGCAAATGCTGGTGGAGTTGATTTATTCAACAAAGCAATGAAATATGAAACAGGCGCATTCACTTCTCCAGAAGCTACTAAAGCTTTCGAAGCAATGGGAACATTCTTATCTAATGTAGAACCATCAACAGTAGCAAACGCAAACCCACAAAGCTTCACTAAGAACCAACAATTAATCTTAGATAACAAAGCTTTATTCATGCCAAACGGTACTTGGGTAGTTGGTGAAATGGCTAAAGCTCCTAGAGCTGAAGGCTTCAAATGGGCTATGACAGCTGCACCTGCAATTGAAAAAGGTGGCAAACGTTATGTTTACTCATTCTTCGAACACATCTGGGTTCCAAAAGAATCTAAGAACCAAGAAGCAGCTAAAGACTTCTTATCATTCTTATATTCAGATAAAGCAGCTGAAATCTTTGCTAAATACAATGCAGCACAACCAATCCAAGGTGTAACTGCTAAACTACCTGAAGAATTGAAAGCTTTATATAAAGTTGTAGATGAAGTTGACGGAGTTATTAATGGTAACTTTGTTGCAACAAAACCTATCGAAGGTGTGAGCATGAAAGATACTTTATATGGACAAATTGACTCTGTAGCATCTGGTCAAAAAACAATTGCTGAATGGCAAAAATCTGTAGAAGAAGTTAGCCAAAAATTAAAAGCAGCAGTTCAATAATTCGATAGAAAGAATTAAATAGGAGTGGGATGCGAAGCAATTTTCAAGGATGAAAATTCCTTCCACCCACTCTCATTTTATCTAAAAATGGTTGGAAAGAGGGCAGAACGATGAAAAATCGTAGAAAAAGAGAGAAAAATTTATTTATTCTCGTGTGTTTATTACCTGCACTAATTTTATTTTTTACGTTCATGATTTATCCAACAATTGAAGTATTCCGTATGTCACTTTTTAGATGGGGCGGATTTTCAAACAACCAAGAATTTGTTGGGTTGGATAACTTTAAAATCTTATGGATGGATGAAAACTTCTTTAGAACAATGCAAAATACAATCTTACTCATTGTAGTTGTGACGATCTTTACGGTTGTATTAGCAGTTGTATTTGCTGCAATTCTTTCAACAGAAAAGATTCGTGGAAATAATTTATTTAGAATTGTTTTCTATATTCCTAATATTTTATCAATCGTTGTTATTGCAGGGATTTTATCAGCAGTATACGATCCAAAAGCAGGTTTATTAAATGCAATTTTACCTGAGGCATGGAATCGATTATGGCTTGGAGATCAAAGTATTGTTATTTATTCATTAGCATTTGCCTTAGTATGGCAAGCGATTGGGTATTACATGGTAATGTACATGGCAGGGATGGCGAATATTCCATCTAGCTTATATGAAGCAGCTGACCTTGATGGGGCAGGAAAAATCGGAAAATTCTTCAACGTGACTTTACCATTAATCTGGAACAGTATTCGTACAACATTAACATTCTTCATTATTAGTACGATTAACTTAAGTTTCTTATTAGTACAAATTTTAACAGACGGTGGCCCAGATGGATCTACTGAAGTGTTCCTAAGCTATATGTTTAAACAAGCCTATACGAACTCTTCATACGGTTATGGTATGGCAATCGGGGTAGTTGTCTTTATATTCTCATTCGGATTATCCGGTATCGTAAGTCATATTACGAAACGCGATATTCTTGAATACTAGGAGGGGAGATCATGAAAGGACAAACTCGTTCATTTGAAAAGCTCTATAAAGCTTTCATCTATGTTGCGCTGATTACATTAGCGATTAGTATTATTGTACCTGTCGGATGGGTCTTCTTAGCTTCTATTAAAGAAAATAAAGAATTTTATGGCTCACCATGGACCTTGCCAGAAGGTTTTTACTGGCAAAACTTTTTAGATGCTTGGAATAAAGCGAAAATGGGAGACTATATGCTTAATTCTGTCATTGTAACAGCATTAGCATTGTTCATTTTAGTAGTTGTAGCGATTCCATCTTCTTATGTATTAGCTCGTTATAAATTCCCAGGAAGTCGATTCATTAACTCATTACTAAAAGGAGGATTATTCATCAATGTAAACTACATTGTGGTACCAATCTTCTTAATGTTACTCGACTGGGATAAAGGATTAAAAGGACTTGGAATTAACGGCTTCTTCTTAAATAATATTTTTGTCTTAGCCGTTGTCTATGCAGCGACATCTCTACCATTCACGATTTATTTATTGTCGAATTTCTTCAAAACATTACCGACAACCTTTGAAGAAGCAGCGTCTATCGACGGTGCAGGATATTTCACAACAATGCTTCGTGTAATGACACCAATGGCACGACCAAGTATTATCACAGTAATTTTGTTTAACTTCCTTTCTTTCTGGAATGAATACATTATTGCTTTAACATTGATGCCAGGTAAAAATCAAACACTTCCTGTTGGACTTAAGAACTTACTTCAAGCACAACGTGGTGCGGCAGAATATGGTCAAATGTACGCAGGGATGGTAATCGTAATGTTACCAACATTGATTTTATATATTTTAGTTCAAAATAAATTAACACAAGGGATGACATTGGGAGGCTCGAAAGAGTAGTCGTCATCGCAGGAGGAGAGTATATGGGTAAAACAAAAGGGCGTTTAACCCTACCAAGTGAATCTAATTTTTTAGAGCAAACAAAAGAATTACTCGAGCGTTGGGGTGCCGATGCCATTCGTGATAGTGATGGAACAAAACTTGATGAAGCAACTAAACAATTAGACGCAAAAATTTATACGACGTATTTTGTAGCACGAAATCACAATGATTTTATTAAAGATTATATGGAAGAGTGCCAACAAATCTTCGTGATGTCTAAGTTTTGGTTAGTAACAGGAGAAACATTAACGATTCCATTTATGGAAGGGTACTTTGAAGATCAAGTTCAACCGGATTATGTGCATGATCCAAAAAAATATTGGGAAGTCATTGACCGTACAACAGGAGAAGTTGTTCCGGTAGAACGTTGGTCGATTAACCAAGAAAATAATACGGTTACGATTCAAGGGACAAAGCCTTTCCATGAATATACCGTGTCATTTCTAGTGTATGCGATTTGGGATCCAACTCAAATGTACAATCATATTACGAATAACTGGGGAGATGTTCCTCATGATATTCCATTTGATGTACGTGGACCGCATTCAAATCAATTCATGCATGATTATTTAAAACAATGGCTAAAAGAGAATCCGGATACAGATGTAGTTCGTTTCACAACGTTCTTCTATCATTTCACATTGATTTTCAACAACTTAGGAAAAGAAAAATTTGTGGACTGGTTCGGATATGGTGCTAGCGTTTCAGTCGCAGCGCTAGAAGCTTTTGCCAAGGAAAAAGGCTATCGCTTAAGAGCAGAAGATATTGTGGATGAAGGGTATTACAACTCAACATTCCGTACACCAAGTAAAGCGTACTTAGACTATATCGACTTCATTCAAGCATTTGTTGCCAGAGAAGCGAAAAAACTAGTCGACGAAGTACACGATGCTGGTAAAGAAGCGATGATGTTCTTAGGAGATAACTGGATTGGAACTGAACCATATGGACCATACTTCGAACAAATCGGATTAGATGCAGTGGTTGGTTCTGTCGGCGGCGGAGCAACTCTTCGTATGATTTCAGATATTCCACACGTAAAATATACAGAAGGAAGATTCTTACCATACTTCTTCCCAGATGTATTCCGTGAAGGCAATGATCCTACGATTGAAGCCAATAAAAACTGGTTATCCGCAAGACGTGCAATCATGCGTAACCCTGTAGACCGTATCGGATACGGTGGTTATTTAAGTCTTGCATACAAATTCCCTAAATTTGTCGACTACATTGAACATGTAACAGATGAATTTAGAGAAATCTACGATATCGTTAAACACACAAAACCATATACTGGTTTGAAAGTAGCTATCTTAAACGCATGGGGTCGTTTAAGAACATGGCAATCACATATGGTTGCCCATGAACTTCCATATAAACAAATCTATTCTTACCTTGGAATTATGGAAGCATTAAGTGGAGCTAGTGTGGACGTAAGCTTCATAAGCTTTGACGATATCATTCATGATGGAGTTCCAGAAGGTGTCGATGTCATCATCAACGCGGGAGATGCCGGAACTTCATTTAGCGGTGGAGAGGTTTGGAAGAATGAGACACTCATTACACGGATTCGTGAATTCGTGTATAATGGTGGAGGATTTATCGGAGTTGGGGAACCAACAGCCGTTCATCACCAAGGAAGATTCTTCCAACTTGGAGATATTTTGGGCGTTGAAAGAGAAATGGGATATAGTCTTTCAACAGATAAATATTTTACTAAAGAATTGAAAGAGCACTTTATTATCGAAGATATTGAAGATGTTCATAAGATTGACTTTGGGGAAAATATTAAAAACGTGTATGGCTTAACGAGTGCAACAGAAGTACTTGAGTTTAGCAATCCGAAAGTGAGCGCAGGAGGCGTTGAAGAAGGAATCGTTCTTCCAGCCAATGCGGAAGGAAAAGAATTCGGGGAAATCCACCTTGCAGCGAACCCATACGGAAAAGGTCGTGGGGTTTATATCGCAGGACTTCCATACACACCAGAAAATACAAGATTATTAATGCGTGCGTTATTCTACGCAGCTAATAAAGAAAGTGAATTAACAAAATGGTATGCAAGTAATCCATTAGTCGAAGTACATGCTTATCCTGAAAAAGGAGTGTATGCGATTGTGAATAATACGAATGAAGCACAATCGACACTTGTTTATGATGGTGAAGGAGTATCTAGAACAGTGGAACTTGAGCCAAGCGAAATTAGATGGGAGAAGATATCATGAATCCTAAAGTGAAAATTTGGATCCGCGTCGTATTGATGTTGGTATTCTTATATGTAGTTATTTTGGGGCATCAGATGGTTGGAAAAGAAGGCGTGGCTACAATGTTAGTTGGTCTTGCTGGATTACTTCTCTTGCTATGGGATTACAATCGTCCGTACTCAAAATCGATGAAACGGTAATAAAACTTAACTAGGAACAGGGGCTTGTTTACAAACAAGCCCCTGTTCTTTTGTGCATAAACACAATATTTAAAAATAAAATAATTCAAACCATAGGTTTGTGATTACTGCGATTCCTTGCAGATTCTTCTATAGTAGCTGTAAAAGGGAACCGGTTCGAGCCTGTAGTCTCTCACCTTTAAAGTT
>NZ_CALHIF010000027.1 GCF_938030755.1 uncultured Granulicatella sp.
ATTACGGTTAGTCCTGTTAGAAAGGAATTCCAAGAGACTGTTCTCTCTTTTCTAAATCAACAAGAATGGAGGTAAAGAAATGAGACAATCATTAGAAGAAATCTTAATGGATTTCTTTATGGAACATGAATCTGAAAGTTTCTCTGTTCAAGAAATTAGCGAGCATTTCGGATTTACAGGTTCAAAGGACTTTAAGATTTTAGTGAAACAATTAGCTGACCTCGAAGATTCTGGAAAAATTGTATTAACACGACAAGGTAAATTTGGATTCAATCAAAAAAATCGCATATTGGAAGGAACATTCCGATTAAATGATAAAGGGTTTGGTTTTGTAACAGTTGAAGAAGGCAAACCAGATATTTTTATACCGAGAACGGATGTCCATGGCGCTATGGATGGAGATACTGTTGCAATTCGTATCGTTCAAGAAGAAAATCCTTATAATGATAAAGCAGCAAGCGGAACAATTGTAAAAATCCTAGAACGCGCTGTGAAGCAAGTGGTGGGGATTTATACACGTTACCCATCGAAGATTATGATGCAAACAGGCTATTGTGGCGAAATTGCATTAAAAGATTCTAAATTAAAGAAAACGAAATGTTATGTTACAAGAAAGGGATTAAATCCAGTTGACGGAACCGTCGTGATTGCCGAAGTGGAACATTATGAAACAGAGCGTCACGAACTCGTCTTGAAGGCGCATATCGTCAAAGAAATTGGCTATAAAGACGCTGTCGGTATGGATATTTTAATGATTTTACATCAATTAAAAATCCCAACAGTATTCCCAGATTCAGTTTTAGAGGAAGCCAACCATGTGAGTGAAACAATCTCACCAGAAGAACTTGAAGGGCGTGTAGATTTACGCCAAGAATTAACCGTGACGATCGACGGAGCAGACGCCAAGGACTTAGATGATGCGGTCGCTCTTGTCAAACGCGAAGATGGAACCTTTGTTTTAACGGTATCCATCGCCGATGTTTCTTATTATGTAACGGAAAATTCAGAGATGGATAAAGAAGCATTTGAACGCGGAACGAGTGTGTATTTAACAGATCGTGTGGTTCCAATGTTACCGCAAAGATTATCAAACGGAATTTGCTCGCTACATCCATATGAAGAACGTTTAACATTAACAGCTCGTATGGAAATCGACCGTAGCGGAACGATATACCAGCACGAAATTTTCCCGAGTGTGATTCAATCGAATAAGCGATTAACTTATGATGAAGTGAATGTATTATTCAATACGAATGAAGCTTCTGAAAAAATCACACCAGAGATAGCCGAGATGCTCTGGAACATGAAGGAATTACATACGATTCTTGAACGTAGACGTATGGAGCGTGGAGCGATTGATTTTGATACACAAGAAGCAAAAATTCTTGTGGATGAAAAAGGAGTTCCAACAGAAATTGTAATCCGTGAACGTGGTGTAGCAGAGCGACTCATTGAGTCCTTTATGCTGGCAGCTAATGAAACAGTAGCTCGTCACTATGAACAATTGAAGGTGCCGTTCATCTATCGTATTCACGAAAATCCAGATAACGAAAAACTACAACGATTCTTAGAGTTTATTACCGCATTTGGAATTACGATTAAAGGGAAGAACGATTCGATTACACCGAAGAAGTTGCAAAAGGCCTTGAATGAAGTGCGCGGTGAGCCGTATGAAGCTGTAGTATCAACGATGATGCTCCGTTCAATGAAGCAAGCCAAATACGATATTATGCCAACGGGACACTATGGACTTGCAGCTGAAGATTATACGCACTTTACTTCGCCCATCCGTCGTTATCCAGACTTAATCGTTCATCGTATGATTCGCCATTACGGAAAACATCCAGGTCACTTATCTAAGAAAGAAGAAACGCTTTTGGAAGATAAGTTGCAACAAATTGCAGACCAATCGTCTCGTATGGAGCGACTTGCGGTACAGGCGGAACGCGATGTGAACGCATTGAAGAAAGCCGAATATATGCAAGATAAGGTTGGAGAGGAATTCGATGGTATCGTAAGTTCAGTCACAAAATTTGGGATGTTTGTCGAGTTGGCGAATACCGTAGAAGGATTAATTCATATTTCTCACTTGAAACAAGACTACTTTAACTTTATTGAAAGCCATATGATTTTACTTGGCGAACGTACGGGTGTAAGTTACCGTATTGGGGACCGTGTTCGTGTGAAATGTGTGAAAGTAGATGTGGAAGCTAGAGAAGTCGATTTCCTACTCGTAGAAGATGCAAAATTGGCTAAAACTGAACGACCAAGGAAAGGCGAACGCTTTGATGATAATGCTTCTAAGAAAGGCAAAAAATCAAAAGGACGCCAACGCTTTAAAAAAGCCATTAAAACGAAAAAGAAAAGACGCTAGGAGGTTCGTGAATGCCTAAAGGAACGAACGATAAAGTGCTCGCACAAAATCGAAAAGCAAGTCATGATTATACGATTCTTGAAACGATTGAAGCTGGGATGGTCTTAACTGGAACAGAAATCAAATCCGTTCGTCAAGCGCGCATCAATTTAAAAGATGGATATGTGAGCTTGAAACAAGGAGAGGCTTTTCTTGTAGGGGTTCATATTAGTCCGTTTGAACAAGGAACCCTCTTCAATCATGACCCATTAAGAACGAGAAAATTATTGCTTCATAAAAAGCAAATTAATTATTTGCTTGAACAAGTAAAGCAAGCCGGAAATACAGTAGTGCCGCTTAAGGTCTACATTAAGAATGGAGTTGCGAAGTTATTAATCGGAGTTGCGAAAGGGAAGAAAAATTACGATAAACGTGATGCCTTAAAGCAAAAGGATATGAAACGCGAAATCGACCGTGCGATGAAAGAAAGATATTAAATGAGAAAAAGCTGGACGTTTGTCCAGCTTTTTTAGTTTTAAGAAAATTTAAAATTAATAGATTTGTTTATTTTGTAGATTTATTTCATATTGGTTTCATATTGGGAATGCAAAATGAAATCACGGATAAGGAAAGGAAGTGAGCAAATGGATTGGAAGAAACGCGCTGGAGCATACTTAATCAGAAAGAAAATTCGGACAGGAATTTTGTTTTTCATTATGGTACTAATTTCTTCAGCAGTATTAGCAGTTCTTTCGATGCAAGAAAGTACTGGGAAGGTTGAAGAGAAACTCCTTAGTCTTTCAAATTCAGGCTTTCAAGTTGAATCAATCTTAAATGATGGGGGGATACAAAAGAAGCAATTAACTCAAATTGAGAAAACAGATGGAGTTAAAGATGTTCAATATGAATACGATGCAGTAGGACAATTACAAGATGCTAAAGCTGTTCAAAGAGAACAATCTGTTCAACTAGATCAAGGAAATCTCGGTGAGCTAGTAGGTGTTCGAGGAGTTAGTGATAGCAATAATGAAATGAATTTTGCTAGTGGAGCATTAAATATTCAAAGTGGGAGAGCACTAACAAAAGAAGATCGAAATAAAGTTCTTATTCATGAAGAGTTAGCGAAAGAGAACAACTGGACGGTTGGCTCTAAAATCAAAATGAAATTGTTTAAGAATGGAGAAGAAGGTGGGGGCTCTTATGATGAAATCACTGTTGAAGTCGTTGGGATTTTCAACGGAAAATTATCAGAGCAATCTACAGGGCTCACAAGTGATTTAACTGAAAATCGTATGTATATGGATTATAAAACGAGTCAGTTATTAGCAGGAAATAAGGAGTCGAATGAAGTTGTTCATAGAGCAATCTATACTGTAAAGAATCCTTCACAACTAGATTCTGTGATTAAAGAAGTAAAAAAACTTTCACTAAATTGGGAAACTTTACAATTATCCAAAAATGAACAAGTTTTTGAACAAGTATCAGGTCCGATTTCAAATTTTAAATCATTAATGATGTTATTAACGGGATCTGTGTTCGCATTAGCAGTCATTATATTATTCTTAATTTTATTATTCACCTTACGTGAAAGAATCCATGAATTTGGAATATTATTATCTCTTGGTATTTCAAGAGGAAAAATTATTAGTCAAATTTTACTGGAGCTGTTTACGATTGCTTCAGGAAGCTATTTAATCGCATTATTCTTTGGTGAGTTTGTGGCAAATCAATTTTACTCAGGATTGATTTCATCAGATGATATACCTGCTCAGGTCAAATCATTATTTGAATCCAGTTTACCTCAGCTAACACTAATGGAGGGTGCTAAAACATTAGTCATCGTCATTGTCATTATTGTATTAGCAGTACTATTTAGTACAGCCGTAATCTTAATGAAGAAACCAAAGAAAATATTAAGTCAAATGAATTAAAGGAGTGGTCTTATGTCAGTGTTATCATTAGAAAATATTTACTATCGTTATGAGAATGCACAAAAATATGTATTAAAAGATTTAAATGCACAGTTTGAGGAAGGAAAATTTATTGCTGTTGTTGGTAAATCGGGTGCGGGGAAATCAACATTCTTATCTTTATTAGCAGGATTAGATAGCCCAACAAAAGGAAAAGTGCTATTTAAGGGAGAAGATATTGCAAAAGGTTCCTACAGTGATCATCGTAGAGATCATATTTGCTTAGTTTTCCAAAACTACAATTTGATTGATTACTTAACACCGCTTGAAAATGTCAAACTTGTGAACGAAAAAGCGGATAAAGAAATTCTTCTAAAATTAGGCTTAGGAGAAGAACTGATTCATAGAAATGTATTGAAACTATCAGGTGGACAACAACAACGTGTAGCTATTGCTAGAGCTTTAGTATCCAAAGCGCCAATCATTTTAGCCGATGAGCCAACAGGAAACTTAGATGAAGGAACAGCTGCTGAAATTATTGATATTTTAAAAATGGCTGCTCATGAAAGCGGAAAGTGTGTAGTTGTAGTGACTCATAGTCCGCAAGTAGCTGACGCTTGTGACGAAGTTCTTACACTTGAAGAAGGACAATTAAAAAAATCAAAAGGAAAGAAGGGGTGAGATAAATGAGAATTATTCAAAATGCTTGGGCATATGTGACTAGAAAGAAATTTAAATCGTTCATAATTTTCTTTATCTTATTCAGTATGGCAACTGTTGCTTTAAGTAGTTTATCTGTAAAACATGCGACAGACACAGCTGCCAAAGAAACTTTTAAATCGATTAATTCGTCTTTTTCAATGCAAATTGACCGTCGCCATAATCAAGGGACTGCTCGTGGTGGGGGGAACTTGAAGGGGAAAGATATTAAAGCCATTGAAGGGATTGAAGGGGTCCAAAAAGCCATTAAACGAATGGAAGTTGTAGCGGACTTAGTAGATCAAGAATTAATCCCTGCTCAAGGTGTTAAATTGGATGCCAACCGTGTGAAACGTTTTGGAAAAGCTGCGATGGTAACAGGAATTAATGATTCAAGTATGGATGAACGTTTTGCGGCTCAAACATTCACGTTAACATCTGGAAGACACATTACAGATTCAGATACGAACGTTGCAATGGTTCATGAAGACTTTGCTAAGAAAAACAATTTAAAAGTTGGAGACAAGATTAAATTAAAATCCAATATTTATGATGCGGATAATGAAAAGAAAGCAAACAACGAAACTGAAGTAACGATTGTCGGAACATTTAGTGGAAAAAATAAGGGAAGAGTAACAGCTCCTCAGGAACTATACGAAAATACAATTTTAACAGACTTAAAAACAAGTCGTTTAATGTATGGGTTTAGTGAAGAAGATGGCACCTATTTAGATGCAACGTTCCTAGTTTCAGGAGAATATGACATCGATAAGGTAATGGAACAAGCTAAAAAATTAGGAATTAATTGGAAAGCTTATACATTAGTGAAAAGTAGCCAAAACTATCCAACTTTACAAAAATCAATTAACTTGGTGTATGGCCTAACGAATAAATTATTCATCGGAAGTCTAATTTTCTCTGCGATTATTTTAGTATTAATCTTGTTCTTGTGGACAAACAGTCGTCGTAAGGAAATTGGTATTCGATTAGCATTAGGAATGACAAAGAAAACGATTATTACACAAATGCTATGCGAAGTAGGAATGGTAAGTATTGCAAGCTTTGGGGCAGCCTTTTTAGCAGGTGGTCCTGTCAGTGAATGGATTGGAAAATTAATTTTAGGACAAGTGAATAGTAGTTTAGGAACTCAACTTGCCAACGAAGCAAAATCAGCTAACTTAGGTGGAGGTGCTGCAGTAGATGGATTTAATAAGACGCTAACGGAACTATCAGTAACAGTTTCAAATATGGACAAAGGAATCGTTATTGGACTTGGATTAGTGGTTATTGTCATTGCGGTATTCCTTGCGAGCGCATTGATTTTACAAAAATCTCCGAAGAGCTTGTTACAGGATACGGAATAAAGGTAGTTTACAATAGTAAAGATTGTTATAATAGAAAGAGAGGTGATGTTTTTGAATTTATTAATTGTTGAAGATGAAGAGGCTATTCGAGAAGGTGTTCGAGAATTTTTAAGTGAACAAGGATTTACAGTCTTTGAAGCTTGTGATGGTGTCGAAGCGCTCGAAGTATTTAACCGAGAATCCGTTGATTTAATTCTATTAGATATTATGATGCCCCGAAAGAATGGATTTGAAGTATTAGAAGAAGTTCGACAGAAAAGTAATGTCCCAATATTGATGTTAACAGCCTTACAAGATGAGGAGACTCAAGTAAAAAGTTTTGAATTACTAGTGGATGGATATATTCAAAAACCATTTTCTCTAATGGTCCTTTATAAAAGGATTGAGGCTTTACTAAAAAGACATTATGGAGAAGTTGAAACCTGGAGTTATCAGGATACAAGTGTTAATTTTACGCGATTTGAAGCGTATGTAAATAATCAATTAGTAGAAGTGACCGCTAAAGAACTGTCGATTCTAAAACTGCTTGTGAAGCATGAGGGACAAGCTTTGAGCCGTTCACAAATTTTAGATCATGTTTGGTCTAACCATGAAGACCCACCATTTGATCGAGTCGTGGATGTTTATATCAAACAACTACGTAAAAAGCTAAAATTAGATTGTATTGTCACTATTAAAAATGTTGGATATAAATTGGAGTTAAAATGAGAAGATTAAAACTATTTCCAAAAATTTTCATTTATACTTTTAGTATATTAATATCACTCGTTGCGGTTGCTCATTTATTCTTATATTTTGCTTTCCCGCATTTTTACATGCAAGAACGGCAGCAAGAACTGAGTAGAAAAGCAGATGTTCTTGTAGAGAGTCTTTCTCAAGTGGATGAAAAGGGAGCTGCTTCGGCGCTACAAGTGTATGCCAATAATGAAGGTATAACAGCGTATTTGAAGCATGAAAGCACTGGAGAAAGTGTAACTTTAGGAGCAAAATTACCAATAGATGAGAACAGCAATCAACATTCTGTGATTATCGAAGACCGTGAAGTCACGACTAAGGATGGAAAAAAACTATTTATTCAAGTGGTTTCAACGACTGAAATGGTAAAACAAGCCACGCGAGTCACTTTCCATTATTTACCATTGTCTTTAGCTATCTCGATATTTACCGCAGTCATATTCTCTTATATCTATGCAAGAAAACTCTCAAGACCTCTGATGAGAATGTCTCGAGTTACAGAGAAAATGATGAACTTAGAAAGAGATGCGGCCTTTTTAGAACCAAGTTCGGATGAAATTGGACAAATGGAAGTACAAATTAATGATTTGTATCAACATTTATTATCGGTAATTGATGAACTAGAAGAAAAGAACAAAAAAATGATTCGCTTAGAAAAAACAAAAGTGGATTTTCTTCGTAGTGCCTCGCATGAGTTGAAAACACCACTTGCTAGTTTGAGAATTATGCTAGAAAATATGAGCCTTAATGTAGGGAAATACAAGGATCGAGATAAATATTTAGTAGCTTCACTTGGCAAAGTGGACCAGTTATCGGTGTTAGTTCAAGAGATATTGGAACTTTCAAAATTACAAGAAAGCACAATGGAAAAGCAATCGATTCAACTAGAAAGAATGATTCCTATTTGGAACAAAGAATTTAAAATTTTAGCACAAGAAAGAAATTTAATTATTGAAACGGATTTAGAATCTTCAACAATAGAAATGAACCAAATGGCCTTCCAAAAAGTTTGGAATAATTTGATGATTAATGCGATTCGTTACTCGAATGAAGGAGGTGTTATCAAAGTTTCTGCTAAAAATCATATTTTAAGAATAGAGAATCCTTGTCAACCTCTGACGGAGGAAGAAATAGAGATGGCATATTCATTATTACCATCGACAAGTAATAAAGGAAGTGGTAACGGGGTAGGATTATACATTATCCATCAATTATTAAAACAAGAAGAAATTAAACATCGCTTTTATGCAACCAAAACAGGTATGTGTTTTGAAATAGAAACAGAATAAAAGCAGTATGGAAGGAGTGTCGTTTATTGGATTAATGAAAAAGCTGGATTATCTCTTTTAGGAGATAATCCAGCTTTTTTTGTAATGGAACGGTAATGTTAAAAATAAGTAAATTAGAAAATATTTTCACAAAAACGCTTACATTTAAAGCGTTTTCGTGTATAATAAAGATATCAATAAAAAGATAGGAAGGTTGATATTATGGCAACAATTGATCGTTTCGCTACAGACACTATACGCAAGAGCAATCCGCATCTTTCGCAATTGAAGGCAACTATTGAACCAGCTTTTTATTCGAACAATGCGACTGAAATTCCGACTCTGGCAGAGGCGTATGAATTAGCGTCACATGCACCCAATACAACCGTATTAGATGCATTCGTAGCAAATGCGAAGGATTTAGGATTACCAGAGGATGCGCATATTCTTTCGGTAGTGGATGGGAGTGTCGTTGGACGTACGGCAAAAGCTCGTCGAATTTTAGGAAATAATCCAGCAGAAGATGCAAAGATTATTTCGATTATTCGCGACGAAATTTATAACAGCGCTTTTAAACCCTTTATTAAAGGAACAGCTATTGTAGGTCTTGATGAAGACTTCATGGTGAAGGCACATATCACAATGCCTAAAGAACACATTAACAACTTGTACTCATGGTTATTGAACTTCCAAATTTTCAATGACCAATATAAGAGACGTTATGATGCGTCTAAACAATATGACGAAAATGATATTTTCATTTTCTTCGATCCAACTTGGAGACATCCTGATTACCCAGATGGATTAGCATTCTTTGATACAAAACATAACTGTGCTGCAATTTTAGGAATGAGTTATTTTGGGGAAATCAAAAAAGGAACGTTAACATTAGCATGGGCAACTGCCGCTCGTAACAACTACGTTTCTTGCCACGGTGGTTTGAAGATTTTCCGTAAAGAAGGCGCTTCTTACGTTGCAAGCTTCTTCGGATTATCTGGATCAGGGAAGTCTACATTAACACACGCTAAACATGACGATAAATACGACATTGAAGTATTACACGACGATGCATTTGTGATTTCGGTAGAAGATGGTTCATCTGTAGCTTTAGAACCTTCTTACTTCGACAAAACAAATGACTATCCAGCAGGTCACAGAGAACAAGATTACTTCGTAACGGTTCAAAACTGTGGTGTGACTCTGGATGAAAACGGCCGTAAAGTATTAGTGACAGAAGATATTCGTAATGGTAATGGACGTACGGTTAAATCTCGTTATTCTACACCAAACCGTGTTGATAAGATTCAAGAACCAATTCAGTCTATTTTCTGGATCATGAAAGATGATGCACTACCACCATTAGTAAAAATCACAGATCCACGTCTTGCATCAATTTTAGGATGTACATTAATGACAAAACGTTCTAATGCTGAAAATACAGGAGCTGGGGCAAACTTAGATGCGCTTGTTATCGAACCATACGCAAACCCATTCCGTGTATATCCATTAGTAGAAGACTACGATAAATTCAAAGCCTTATTCGACAAAAATGTGGATTGTTATATTATTAATACTGGAGACTTCTTGGGCAAAAAAGTGACGAAAGAAGT
The DNA here is from genome assembly GCF_938030755.1 of uncultured Granulicatella sp. Classification (GTDB taxonomy): domain Bacteria; phylum Bacillota; class Bacilli; order Lactobacillales; family Aerococcaceae; genus Granulicatella. The sequence goes on from NZ_CALHIF010000027.1 coordinate 9,940, forward strand.
GTCTCTTGGTGTGATTGAAACAGTAGTAGATGGCAAAGCAAAATTTGAATTATTTGGTGGCCTTCCAGGAATGGAATACTTACCAGTGGAAGGTTATGAAGTTCCTGAAATGAATGGTGAATACGCTGAATTAATTCGTGACCGTATGCAATTCCGTTTAGACTACTTGAAAGCATTTAATGATGCGAATCCAGAACATCAAATTCCAACAGATGCACTAGAAAGCATTAAGACAATCGAACGCTTTATCGACGTATTATAGTGGGAGGAGTGTTCGGTGATGACAAGAAAAATAGGAATTACAGATACAATCTTACGGGATGCCCATCAATCGTTGATGGCAACCCGTATGCGAATTGAAGATATGCTCCCTGTTTTAGATCAACTGGATGAAGCAGGATTTGCCTCTTTAGAATGTTGGGGTGGGGCAACGTTTGACGCCTGTATTCGTTTCTTAGACGAAGACCCATGGGACAGACTTCGCACCTTGAAAAAACATTTAAAGAAAACACCGCTTCAAATGCTGTTACGCGGACAAAATATTTTGGGATATCGTCACTATGCCGATGATGTTGTAGAAAAATTTGTCGAAAAATCAGCAGAAAATGGGATTGATATTTTCAGGATTTTCGATGCGTTAAACGACGTTCGTAACTTGGAAGCTTCACTAAATGCCGTGAAGAAGACAGGTAAAGAAGCGCAAATGACAATCTGTTACACGATTAGTGATGCGCATACGATTGACTATTACAAAGAACTAGCAGCTAAAATGCAAGAAATGGGTGCGGATTCTATCTGTGTGAAAGACATGGCTGGAATTTTAACACCAGCTCGTGGTATTGAGCTTGTTCGTGCATTAAAAGAAGTGATTACTGTTCCAATCGTTGTACACACTCACTGCACAAGTGGTATTGCGCAACTCACTTATCAAGCAGTCATTGAAGCTGGTGCGGACCGTATCGACACAGCTCTTTCACCACTCAGTGAAGGAACTAGTCAACCGCCTACGGAATCGTTAGTGATTGCGCTTCGTGAACTTGGCTATGACATCTCCGTTGATTTGGCAAAATTAGAACCAATTGCAGACCACTTCCGAGTGATTAAGGATAAATACATTAAAGACGGGACACTGAATCCAAAAATGTTAACACCGGACCCACGTGCGCTGTTATATCAAGTGCCCGGCGGAATGTTATCAAATATGTATTCTCAATTAACTCAAGCAGGTGCAACGGATAAATA
>NZ_CALHIF010000028.1 GCF_938030755.1 uncultured Granulicatella sp.
CCATCATGTGGTGAGGACAGTTCATTGGACGCAATACTAATAATTCGCCATCGCCCATATCCATTGGTGGGAACATATCTTCTTGATAGTGAGCCCAGTGCCCTGATGTTTTGTAAAGACCTACATCAGCCATAACCGGAGTGTACACGTGTTGGTATCCAAGGCTAATTTCTTTATCCACGATGTAACGTTCGATTGTACGACGGATTGTAGCTCCTTTTGGTAACCAGAATGGTAATCCTGAACCTACTTCTTGGCTAATCATGAATAAGTCTAATTCTTTTCCTAATTTACGGTGGTCACGTTCTTTTGCTTCTTCACGCATCTTCAAGAATTCTTTTAAGTCTGCTTTATCGAAGAATGCAGTTCCGTATACACGTTGCATCATCTTATTGTCAGAGTTCCCTCTCCAGTAAGCTCCAGCAAGTGATAATAATTTGAAGACTTGGATACGTCCTGTTGAAGGAACGTGGATACCACGACATAAGTCTACGAAGTCTTCTTGTTGGTAAACAGTGATTGTTTCATCTTCAGGTAAACCGTTAATCAATTCCACTTTATAAGGGTCGTTTGCAAAAATTTCTAGTGCTTCCTTGCGGCTAACTTCGCGACGAACGATTGGGTAGTTTTCTTTAACGATTTTCATCATTTCTGCTTCTACTTCTGGAAGAGCATCTTCTGTTAATTGATTTGGCATATCCGTATCGTAGTAGAATCCTGTTTCAATTGCTGGCCCTACCCCGAAGTGAATTCCTGGGTATAAACGTGTTAACGCATGTGCTAATAAGTGTGCTGTTGAATGACGTAAGATTCCTAATGCATCTTCGTGGTCTGGTGTAACGATTTCGATAGAAGCATCTTCTTCGATAGCGCGATCGAAATCCACTAATTCCCCGTTCACTTTACCTGCTAATGCTTTTTTCGCTAGGCTCTTGCTAATGCTTTCTGCAACTTCTTTTACTGTGATTCCTTTTGGAAACTCTTTAACGGCACCATCTGGAAAAGTAATTTTAATCATTGACATTTTCTTCCTTCTTTCCTTTTGAAAATTTTAAACCAAACAAAAAATCCCATAGTCTGCTACTGCAAACTATGGGACGTCATTCTCTACGTGGTTCCACCCAAATTCATTTGTCTCTCATTGACAAACCTTAAACGGACTAACGCTCCGATACGCCTTACTCTACTCATTTCAAGTAAGGATTCAAAAGTGGTAAAACTATTCCGGATAAAGTGTTGCACCAACCCACTTTTCTCTAAAATGTAACCAAGAGATAGTTTCTTGTCTTTTTCATCATTTTCAAAATATTTAGTTCATTAGTATTTAACCACTAATCTATTTTATTTTCAAGCATTTTAGTTAAGATGGATTTCTGTGATTAATACCATCTACAAAATACTCTTTTGCTAAGAAACGAATTCGCTCAATGAGACGTTTTGCTTTTAATGTTTCTTCATTATTTTGTCCAGAAACTGAAAAATGCTCTTCTAATTCATTAAAATCAAAATTAGAAGTAAAAAATGTTGGCAATTCCTGAAGCATACGGTATTGGAGAATAACCATTAGTACTTCATCTCTAAACCATGCACTTTTCATTTCCGCACCAATATCATCTAAAACCAAAATTGGTGTTTCTTTAATCTTTAACAATTTTTCTTCAACTTTGTTTGTTGAAATAGCTTGTTTCATTTCAAAACTAAAAGTAGGAACATTTACTAATGTTATTTCTACACCTTTTTGAGAGATTTGATTAGCTAGAGCCCCCATCATATAGGTCTTTCCTACTCCAAAAGGTCCCGATAAATAAAGACCTTTATGATACTCATTCTTATCCGGTGTATATTTTTCTATGAAGTTTATCAATTCTTGAATCACATCTTGACGTTCAGCAGTCATCGAAAGATTTGAAAAGCTAGCTTCTGCAATGTTTTTAGGCATATTAATCGAGTGAATCAATCGTCTACGTTTACGTTCTCTTTCTTCCCGAATCGCTTCTTCAGTCCTACTATATGTTACCAATATAAAGCCATTGTGTACTTCAAGCGATGGTTCTAACCCTGGAGCTTTTACGGCTTGTTGATTTTTTCTGGCGTCTCTTTCCATAATGAACTCTAATAACGCAGAGGTTCCTTTACGAACGGCTTGCGGATCTAATTCACTTTTATGACGTTCTAAAAACGATTTTACTTCTTCATCAGAGTATATTTGTTCTTCGATAGCTTTTAAATTTGGAATCTTTTGATCCGCCTCTCTTTGATTTAATAATCCTTTAAAACCTTCCATTGTGGTCACCTCCATTATTGTTGTTCTCTTATATTATTTGTGTTTAATTTGGAAATCCGTTCTAATAACTCTTGTTTTTTCTCAGGGGGAAGTTCTGTTTCTTGATTCATTTTTTGGTTATTTACCCAGTCTGGGACTGGTTCTTTATATCCTTGTTTTCGATTATTTTTATACTTACCCGCATTATGCAATTGCTGTTTCCGCTTAACCTCTCTTTGTAAATCACGGTTCCTTACAGCATCTATCGCCTCTTTAGCGCTTTGAATCCCTTTGGTTGCCCAGTCGTTAGCAATCGCATCTACAAAGTTCCTTGCAAGTGTCGCATGATCCAACTGGACTAGCGCATAGTGGAATAAAATATTGAGCACTTCATTAGGAAGACCACTCACGGAGACTAAATCAAAAATTAATTGTCTCTCCGCTTTAGAAACATACCCTTTTTTCTGCGTCTTTATACTGGAGACAAAATCAATGGGGGCTAATTCTTTTGAAGCTTGAATTAACATCCCGATTGCATCATCTTCTACCGAAGAGACTTCCTCAGACGTTTCAGATTTTTCTTTCATTTCTTCTGTGACAGAATGATTTTTCTTCTCTCTCATTAGGTTCACTTTATTTTGAGCGGCTTCTTGACCTAATTTCAGTAAGAATTCTTCATCAATAACTTTAGTCGATAAATCTGATGCAATCACTAAGAATTGAGCGATTTCTGATTCAGAAAAGCCATACGCTTTATACAATACATCAACGATTCTTTTGACTTCCTTTGTTAAAGAATCCAAATCTACAAATTCCGTCTTCAACAGTCCTTCAATCAAGTCCCAATCGACTTCAGATGAAAATTCCATTGGCGCTTGTTGTTTTCCATCCATCACCATTCTTTTTTCTTGTGAGAGATTTCTGGTATAAGACTCCATATTATACGGAAGTCTGTACACTTCTTCAAATTGAGCGCTATTTAAGTCCCCTAAATTCCCGACGTTAGCAGCTAAAAATCTCTGCTTCAATTTTTCAAACCGATGATTTCCCACTTGATTCAATAGTAAAGTGGACAGAAGTGCATCTTTAAAAAAGAGTCTTGGAGAAGTTGGCGCTAGCAATTCCATCGTATAGGTTTGAGGACGAGAAGCAGTAGGTTCCTTATGATATGTCTTCAAAAGCCCAATGCCTTCTAGTCTAGATTTTGCTAAATGAAAATCTGGCATTCCTAAATTTGTCATGGACAGTAATTCAGAAATTGAAAATACCTCACTCTGATACGCAGATGGAGATAATTCACCGTATAAAGTAGCATACAAAAGTGTGGCTTCTTTCCCAATAAACGGAGCATATAATTGCATTAAAAATTGTATTTCTCTTTCAGTAATCCAAACGGGTTGAATGACTAAAATTCCGTCCATTGGTTTATATTTGGACCACGGAAATTCTTTTGACTGCATTCCTTCAATTCCTTTCTTTAATCTTTATTGTCCATTTCAAAAGACATACGTTCTAATTCTTTTAAGAACATTTTTCGGTCTGTAAACTGACGATACACACTGGCAAAACGAATATAAGCAATATCGTCAATTTTAGATAAATGATCCATAACCATTTCCCCAATTAAAGTGCTTGATACTTCATTTTCCCCTTCTTGGTTAATCGAACGTTCAATTTCATTGACAATAGTTTCTAACTGTCCCAATGAAACAGGACGTTTTTCAGCTGAACGAACTAAGCCATTTAATAATTTTTCACGACTAAATTCTTCACGATTGCCATTTCTTTTGATAACGAGTAATGGTGCTTTTTCTAAACGTTCAAAAGTCGTAAAGCGGTAGCCACATTCTTCACACTCTCTTCTTCTACGAATCGAACGTCCATCATCTGCCGGACGACTATCTACTACACGAGAACCATTATTTTTACATTTTGGACATTGCATTAAAAACACCTCTCCTTATTGTGCTTATTCGATTAATTATATCATTTTTGTTGGAAATTTTCGAGTAGCCACTGATGAACCCTGGCTTCTAATTCTTCAATAGACCCTTCATTAGTCCAAACGATATCCGCCTTTTTGACTTTTTCTTCTAAAGACATTTGAGATTCTATTCTCTTTAGAGCCTCCTCTTTAGATAATCCATTGCGATTTTTTAGGCGTTGAATCTGAGTTTCCACTGAAACTGCCACTACGATTATTTCATCACAGAGAGCCTCATAATGCATCTCAAATAACAGCGGGATATCTAGAATAAGAAGTGGATTGTTTTGTTTTTTTGCCTCTTGTATTTGAAGTTCAATTTCCGTTCTAATCAGAGGTTGAAGTAAATCGTTGACCTCCTTTAAAACGGAAGCGTCACTGAACATTTTTATGCCTAATTGCGCTCTGTCTAATGAACCATCATCCAATAAAATAGAGTTCCCGAATCGTTTTGTCAGAGACTTCAGCCCTACTGAATCTTTTTCAACAACTTTTCTTGCGATGACATCTGCATCGATAATCGGAACGCCAACTTTTTTAAATATATTCGAAACGGTTGATTTTCCACTAGCAATCCCACCTGTTAATCCGATTACTCTCATCTTTTTCCTCCAATAGTTCTTGTAAAACCTATGTTAGTTCAAAATGCCCATTGTAGCAAGTTCTTTTCACATCCATAATCCAAAAAGATACAAAAACACCGCATCCCCAACTTGAGAATGCGGTATGCTTATTATAAGCGTTCGTTTAATTCTTTTGCTAAGTCTTCGAATCCTGGTTTTCCAAGTAAAGCAAACATATTTTTCTTGTATGCTTCTACCCCTGGTTGGTCAAATGGATTTACACCATTTAAGTAACCGGAAATTCCAACCGCGATTTCGAAGAAGTAGATTAAGTGACCTAATGTGTATGCTGACATATCAGGAATGTTGACTACAAAGTTTGGAACTTGACCGTCTGTATGCGCTAGTAATGTTCCTTGGAAAGCTTTTGTATTGACAAAGTCCATTGTTTTTCCTTGTAAGTATCCTAAACCATCTAAGTCTTCT
>NZ_CALHIF010000029.1 GCF_938030755.1 uncultured Granulicatella sp.
CAGAACTAAATCCTTTGCTTAAATTAATTGTCTAACTTTTTGGGGTCAGTACAAACTCAGGGGGCTATCTTTATAATTCTCTTTTCAATCCTTCGACTAGCTGGTATCATTTTATAGCAAGATCTTTAGCAATTTTCTTTTTTATACCATTTTGTTTTTTACCATTTGAAGTAACACATTAGTATCAAAGATAAGCTCTTTCTTTTGCTCAGAGATACTATCAAATGTTAGTTTGAACTGTTCTAAATTCGGATTTATTTCAAGAATCCAAGAATAAAATGGACCATTTAAATTGTCTTTTCCAATACTGTATTTGGGAATTCTGATATTAACTATATTATCTTTATGCCCCTTTATTTTCTTCCTACCACTATATAATTTAACTTTATATTTTAGTTGACAACTCTTTTCTACCATAATAATAAAACCTAGACGCTCAACATCTTTTATTATACAACTACACTTTTTCTTTATACACTTTTGATTATCTCTAAGATTAAAAATTATGGAATCATCAACTCTCGGCACTCCACACCCAAGTTGAGGACCTCTAAATATATTATTCTCCCTATCATATAAAATTTTCATTGAAGGAATAACTATATTATTTATTTCTGCTTCAATGATTAATCCATGTAAATTAACATCCTGAATAAATTCCTTTTTATAATCAACTAAATTAATTATTTCGATACTTAAAACCTCTCCAGATTTCAAAGCCATTCTTGGTATTACTATTTGTTTAAATAATTTTTTCCTAAAATTTATTCTTTCCACCATATTAATATTAAGAACTGCTTTTTCAGTTTTTATCGTAGTATCTCCATTATTTATTCCTATTAGAATATATTTTTGAGATTTTTCATCAAATCCTACATCAAATCTAATTTCAGAAAATTCTTTATTCTCTATTTCTATATCATATAATTCTATCGCAGAAATGGTTTCAATATTTTTAGATTTTAATGTAACTCTATGATAATAAGGATTAGAATAATATTCTGTTTTTTCGTTAATTGCTTCCAAAATTCCACTTTTACCTATTCGAAACATCTCTTCAGCTTCTACAGTAATGCTCTTATTATTTTTCCATATTTCTTTTAACAAAAAAAGTATTAACGGAGCAATTAATAAAGCATAGCCATACTGCCAAAATACATCCGTATTTAATAAATCCATATTCATTCTATATATTACCTCCCGAGAAATTTAATTTATTGACTCTACAAATCCTTTTAAACGTTTGCATTTTTCATTATATTCCTTTACGCATGCTGAATCAATTAGATTTTCCACACAAAAAAACAGGGTTCTCGCCCTGGTTTTCCTATTGCAATATTCGATTGAAATGAATCGCTAGATAAAGCAATTCGTCGTTGGAATTTGATATTTCTTCTTAATGAAAATAACCGAGGTAGATCCTCGGTTATCTCCATCTTGCTAAAAAACAAGTATTATAATCATTCAATATTTAAATACTCTCTTAATTCCGTTTTATAGATTGAAGCTTTTGCACCATAGATAATTTGAATACCATTATCAACATGAACTACTCCTTTAGCATTCAATGCTTCACTAAAGTACGAATCACTTTTAACTTTGGTATTATCTTTTAAAGTTACTCTTAGTCGAGTAAAGCAAGCATCTACTGCTGAAATATTATCTTCTCCTCCGAGGGCTTCGACTAATTTTAAGTTAAAACTACTATCATTCTTTTCTTGAACTTCTTCAATTTTTTCTGTTTCTCTTCCTGGAGTTAAATAGTTAAACTTCTTAATAAGGAATGAGAATACAAAGTAGTATAATACAAAGTAAATTGGCCCTAATATTAAAATCCAAGTCCAATTTGACCCTTTATCTGCTCCTAGAATCCCATTAAATATGAAGGATAACAATGGTCCACCAAAAGTTGCGGAACCAGAAACATTAAAGTTAACAAGATATGTGATGACATATGCTAATCCTGAGAATACAGCATGGAAGCCAAATAATAATGGAGCTACGAATAAGAAACTATATTCTAATGGTTCTGAAATCCCCATAATCACACAAGGAATAGTACTTGCAATCATTAGTGACGCAATTTTCTTTTTATTTTCAGGTTTCGCTGCTCTATAAATTGCAAATGCAGCCCCCGCTAAACCAAACATGGCAAAGATAACTTTCCCATTCATTAGATATTTACTTACATCAATATCGTACATCGCATTTGGTGTATTTAAAATTGCATTTTGAATATTTACAGCACCTTCATATACTTGTCCTCCAATATCCTTGACCCCTCCAAGTGGAGTAAAGAAGAAAGGCAAATAAATAAAGTGATGAAGGCCAAAAGGTAATAGCATTCTTTCTGAAAAACCATATACAAATGATCCGAATGCTCCAGTCTTAGCAATAAAGTCCGCCGCACTATTTAAGAAAGCTTGTACAGGTGGGAAAATAAAGGCTAATACAATTCCTACAAACCCACTCACAATCAAACTAACGGCTGGAACAAATCTTGTTCCATTAAAAATAGAAAGAACTGCTGGAAGTTCAATTTTATAATATTTATTGTGTAATGCTGAAACGATTAACCCAATTAAAATACCGCCAAATACCCCTGTGTCTAATGTAGTAATTCCAAGAATCATTTTTTGCCCTGTTAGTAATTTTCCTGGATTAATTGTCCCATTCAAAATGAGAAATGATCCCAGTATGGAATTCATCCCCATATACGCAATAAATCCTGAAATAGCAGCTGTCGCTTTCTCCTTCTTCGCAAAACCATAAGCAATCGACATCGCAAAAATAATTGGAATATTATTATTAATCACATTCCCTAAATCTTTTGTGAGTTTAAACAAAGCTGCAAGAAATGGACTTCCTAATAGTGGCATTGTTTTAACCAAATTTGGGTTTGAAAATGCACTCCCAATTCCCACTAAGATACCTGCAATAGGTAATAATAGAACTGGGGCCATCAATACTTTCCCAAATTTTTGGAAAGAAGTTAGAATTCTATTTCCTGATTTCATATTTACTTCTCCTATTCATCATTTGAGTTCAGGCCAATATTCTGAGTTGGCCTCAATAAGACTATCTAATACCTTACGTGCACGCTTAGCATCTACTACTAATCTATTCAACGTTAAGGCTTGTAATGCTTTTTCATAACTACCTTCAAGGTATGCTTCTACTGCTAATTTTTCATATGCGTATTGAGATTCAATTAATCCTTTATAGAATGTACCAATTTTACCAACTGCAAATGGTTCTACTCCATTGACACCTAATAATGCTGGTACTTCAATCATGACATCTTCAGGTAAATTAGAAACAATACCGTTATTAGGTGTCATAATAATAAATGTATCCCTTGTATTGTTTAGAATAGAGGCAGCACATTCAACAATCATATCTCCATGGGCATCATTATGAACAATATGAGAATCCTTAGCACTATTATTTTTAATAATACGATCACATTCTTCAAAGACTCTCTTTTCACGTCCGTCCATTACTTCGTTTGCTCGAGTATAATTTGGATCCAATTTTGTAATTTTATAGTCTGGATACAAATAGTATTGCAAATAAGTATTTGGTAGATAATCAGGGAAATCTCTTACCATTGTTTCAACCATTCCATAAGTATCTAACCATGATTGGTCACGTTGTTCCGCATCTACTGGTAAGAAGCCTTTTTCTAAGGTAGTCTTCTTAATCAATGGAAGATAGTCTTCACCAGTAATTTTGTCATACACGTGAGTAAACCAGCCAAAGTGATTTAAACCGAAATATTTTGGTTCAAAACGATTATAGTCAACTTGAATAAGTCTTCCGAATGATCTTAATAGATTTACTGGTTGATCACAGATATTAAGAATTTTATGATCATCTGGAAATACCTTATTCAAAGCTACTGCAACAATCGCAGCTGGATTTGTATAATTAATAATCCAAGCTTCTGGTGATTTTCTACGAACAATACTTACAAGTTCAATCATATCTCTAATTGAGCGTAATCCATATGCAAAACCACCAGGCCCACAAGTTTCTTGTCCAATTAACTCTTGTGATAATGGGATTTTTTCATCCTTTTCTCTCATTGGATAGCCGCCCGTTCTCATTTGGCAGAGGACAAAATCTACATTTTCAAATGCAATTTCTGGATCAGTTGTATATGAAAATTTAACTTCTGGTGCTTCTTCTCTAAAAAGGATTTTACCAAATTCCCCAATTTTTTCTTGACGTTTTTCATCAATATCATACAATTTAAGTTCGTTAATTTTAAAAATATCTAAATGTTTCGTCAACGCTTTCAAAATTCCAGGTGACCAAGTAGACCCACCACCGACGATTACAACATTTACAGATTTATTTAACATAATAAAGACTCCTCAATAAATTATTTAACACATGTGCTTTATACTTTTATTATAGAATCCGTTTTCAAAAAAACAATAAGCTTTGGCGTATCCGCCAAAGCTACACAAGCATTATAAAATGACACACCACTGTGTATTTTTACACATTATTTAATTTATCAAGGTATTTAGCTATCAACACCTCAAAAAAATAAGAAATTGAAAATCGAGAAGAGATATCCATCCCTTCAAATACTTGCTTTTGATAATCTACAAACACACTTAAATCTGATATTTTTGCAATTGGGTTTTGTGATAGTCCCGTAATTGAAATCTTAGTTGCTCCATTTACACTAGCAACATTTGCACATTCAACAAGATTCTTAGTTTGTCCGCTCATTGAAACCAGGAATATTAATGTATCTTTATTCGAGTGAACTGCTGAATGTAACATTAAATGTCTTTCATTATAAACTCTTGCATTCTTCCCAAGAATTCTTAATTTATCTGCAGCTATGTCACATGGATATTTTGATAATCCATGCGCATAAAATAGAATTTCTTTCTTAGTATCTAGCAATGCTATAATCTCATCTATTGTTTCATTCTTAATTAATTTTTTTGTTTGAACTAATTGATTATCTATACTTAATGATTGGTCGTTCGGATTTGGCATAATTGAATGAATGATATCTTCTCTTAATTGAACAAAACCTGTATATCCCATTTTTTTTGCTAATCTAACAACTGTATTTGGTGAAACAAAAAATTGTTTAGAAACTTCATTTAAAGAAAGATGATCTCTACTAGAAAGCTCTTTCTTTATAAAGTCTAGTATTTCTTTTTCTAGTTCATTTAGCTTAGAATAATTTTCTTGAATATTATTATAAAAATTACGCAAAATATCATCACCTTTCTGGCTTCATTTTACATCTTATTTACTTCTAACTTCAATACTATTTTTTATATAATTTATTTTTCCATCTCAACTTCTACCTTTATACGGGTAATTAATAACTCTATACAAAAAAAACGAGGCTCTCGCCCCGTTTTTTCATGTTTGTTCCGTTTTGATTTTGTTTCGGTAGTGCTTCATAATTCCAACGCTTTCTTCAATTCGTCCACTGAGTGATACCCTTTTGCGTTTGGATCCTTAGCAATCTTTCTACCTTCTTCAATTGCTTCAATAGTTTCTTTATTATACTTATCCAATTTCGGAGAGGAAGGGAGTCCTTGCCCATTGATATCTTTATAGATTTGGATATTTAAATTTGATGTACTCATCCTTTTCACCTCTTTACGTCTAGATTTTACAGTTATATAGCAATCCAAAATTTCTGCTTTTATTTCATCCCATTAAAAATCTCATCGGCAATTTCTATTCCGATTTGTGCTTGTTGCTCTACTGTGAGGGAGTGTCCGGTTTCGTCTAAGGTGGTCAATCGTGCGTCTTTGAGGGCTTTTACCGCTTTTTTGGAAGCAGTGATGGGCACGATAAAGTCATCCGCGCCGTGATAAATATGGACGGGTGCACTAATCTTGCCCAGTCCCTCATACGCGTCGATTGGATAAACGTCTTCTAAGTACTTCTTACTAATGTTTGTCCCTAAGAGATTAAACGTTTCAGGGGCTGCTTCTAGGCTTGGGAAGGTGCTTCTGATATCGTCCGGTAAGGAGAATGCTGGATAGAGCAAGAAGACTCCGGCTACATTCGCCACTTCCTGCGCCAAGAGTGCCGAGACGAATCCGCCTTGACTACTTCCCATTAAATAGAGGCGGTTCGTGTTGACAAACGGGAGGGAGCTGGCAAACTGCAAGGCATCTCGCAAGTTTTGCACTTCGGTCAGAACAGACATTTCCGTCGTGGCCCCCTCGCTTTTAGGAGAGGATGAAGAGGAACCGCCAGCAAATTCAAAACTGAACACCGCCACCCCCGACTTCGCCAAGGTTTTCTGTACTTCTTCGTCATGCTCTACACTGGCTCCGAGTCCATGGCTATAGACCACTAAAGGAACTTGTCCTTGGACATCTGGAATGTATGCTCTAGCATAGAGTTTCTTGCCGTTACTAACAAAGGTATATTCCTTCACGGTATAGGTGCCGTCTGCTTTCACTTCCACGCGCGGGGCTTGCGTTGTCTCCTGGACGGCTGTTGTCGTAGGAGCCTCTGCGTTTTCTTTCAGTAGTCCGCACGCTCCTAGTAGGACCGCCACAAATAGTGTTCCTAGTAATTTCAATCGTTGTTTCATCGATTTCCTACTTTACTAAAATTTTCCTAGATTCGTTAGTTCGCTCTTCTTAGGCATGACTTCTTTATTATCCCAGTGCTCGACAATTTTTCCATCCTCTAAGCGGAAGAGCTGCATGATGGCATAATCTTGATTGGCAATCCACATTTTCGAATAAGCCACTACTAGATTTCCTTCTCCGATTACTTTGAAGACAAAATCCACACTCGCATCATTCTCTAACAAATATTGTTTAAAGGATGGTCCGCCTTGCGCGATTTCTTGGTTATGTTGGATTAAGTCATCCGATACGTATTTTTCAAATTGATCCCACTCTTTGTTTTGAAGGACATCGACAAAAAAGCGACGAACGATCTTTTTATTCTCTTCTGTACGGTCAAAGTCGGTTAAAGAAACCTCTCCGTAAATCGGATCTTTCTCACCAATTTCTTTTGGATAAGCATCGATGACATCCCAGTGCTCAACGATGCGACCCTCGTCATCAGAACGGAAGATATCTGAGGTCACCCATTCTGCTTCACCGTCATTTAATTTTTGATGAACATGTACAAAGACAAACGGCCCATCCTCGAAAGAACGAACGATAGTGATTTCTCGTTTAGGATTTCGTTTGAAAAAGTCTACAAAGAACGCTTCAAACCCTTCTTTTTCATCGGGAACACCGGTACTGTGTTGTGTATAGCTATCTCCCATATAGTGGTCATGAACTTCCTTAATCTGTCCATCACGAATTCCTCTTAAATAAAGATTTGTTGCATTTTCTAATTGTTTTGACATCATGAATCACCTCTTATTGCTCAGTCTATCTTCTTTGTTCGTACAACTCAACTAATTGGTTTGCATGCAAAAAACGACCGCAAGACGTGCCTGCAGTCGTTTCGTTTTAGATTAAAAATTCTAATAATTCGTCGTAGCTTCGGACTTCCACGGTTGGTTTTACCGCCGTTCGGTTCTCCTTGCGCGCCAGGTTCATCCAAATCGTGTCGATTCCCGCATTAATCCCGCCCTGGATATCGGCTGTGAGCGAATCCCCAATCATCACCGCTGTATCTTTGTCGAAATCCGGGATATCTTTTGCCACTCGTTCGAAAAAGAGCGGACTTGGTTTTGCGACTTTTAATTCTTCCGAGATAAACACTTTTTTGAAATACTTCGTCACGGGTGAATGCTCCATGCGACCCTTTTGAATCGTCGTAATCCCATTCGTAGCCGCGTAGAGCTGATACCCTGCATCTCTAAGCGTATGCAACATCTCCTCCGCACCATCGATGGTTTGCCCTTGGGTGGAGAGAATGGATTCATATTCCGACGCTAATTCATGGCCATCTTTTTCCAGGCCGAAATGGTCGAATAACTTCGCAAAACGCGTCCCCACTAACTCTTCACGGGTGATTTCGTTTTTCTCCAACGAGCGCCACATCGCTCGATTCATCGGGATATAGACCTCAATATATCGCTCTATATCACTGACCCCATGATTCTCCAGCAATTTCGTCAGCGCGTAATTCTCCGCCGAATGAAAGTCCCACACCGTCGAATCTAAATCAAATAATAATGTTTTGTAAATCATCTTCCTAACCCCTTTTTTCTTATAATTCGTATACTATATTGCTTCACTAAAGTTTCCGTATGCTTGGCTTAATTCATACACACAATCATCCAACTCTTGAACCAACTC
>NZ_CALHIF010000030.1 GCF_938030755.1 uncultured Granulicatella sp.
ACACGCTATTGTTCCTACTATAGAATCCATGGAGCTTTTTGTGTCCAGTTTTGTCCTTGTTGTTTACATATCGAGGCGGAGCTTCCTGAGTGAAGTGCCCCTCGAGATAAGAACCTGATGGAACTTGGCGCTCAAATTGAAAGAAAACGAAAAAAGCAAAATGTAACTTATATGTTACATTTTGCTTTTTTACAAAACGAAAAAGAGACTCGAAATTTCGAGTCTCTTATTTTTGCTTCTATGATTATTTTACAGAGGCTTGACGGAGGTTGATTGTACGTCCGAATGGAAGTACTTCGAATCCGTCTACGTTTTCAGCAAGTAAGTAGCTTTGGCTTGCTTGGTAGATTGGAGCGATAGCCACATCATCCATCACGATTTTTTCAGCCGCAATCATTTGTTTGTAACGTTCTGCTGGCTTCGTTGCGTATGTTGTTTTCACTTCAGCAACGGCTTTATCGTAGGCTTCGCTTGAGTAGTTCCCGAAGTTGATTCCTCCACCTGTTACGTATTGTTCTAAGAAGTTTACTGGATCTTGATAGTCAGGTGCCCATGTTCCGAAGAAGAAGTCGAAATCATCTGCACGTTGTAATTCAAGACGGTTTTTCAATGGCACTGATTTAATGTTCAATGTCACGCCTGGTAAGTTCTTTTGGATTTGCGCTTGTAAATATTCGCCAACCACTTTCGCACTACCTGCATCTGACGTTAATAAGGTCACTTCGATTGTGTCCATCCCTAATTCTTGTTTAGCAAGTGCTAATTCTTTTTGCGCTTCTTCGACATTGTAGGTGAGTAAGTCGCCACGGTCTTCCACATAATCTTTCCCCGTTTCTAGGTTTTCAGCAAATCCCTTTGGAACAAGACCATTTGAAACGATTGAGCCGTCTTTTAACACGTTGTTTACAAGAGCCGCTTTATCGTAAGCCATCGCAATCGCACGACGGAAGTGTTTGTTTCCTGTGATTTTGCGTTCTACGTTGAAATTCATGTACCCCATTGTTGCTTTTGGAATAGCGTGATACGTTGGTTGCGTTTTATATTGATCGACGAATTGTTCGCTGATTGTTGTGTATTGGACTTGTTTTCCGTCAAATAATTGAACAGAAGTCGCTACTT
>NZ_CALHIF010000031.1 GCF_938030755.1 uncultured Granulicatella sp.
CTTTCCACAATTCTGGTTGTTGGCGAATTTCGCGCGTTGTAATTTCTGCAGATAACGCTTCTAATTGACTAGTTGAAAATTGAAACATAATACCCTCCAAATGTTTTTTTAGTTGTTTGTGCGATAGTGTCTTACTTTGTAGAAGAATTGGTCGCTTCTGGCAACACTAATCGTATATTCGATGATGCGATTTTCATGATTTAATGTGGTTCGCATAAACCGTAAACAAGCGCTATGCGGATCCACATCCAAGACTTCCGCTTCTTCCGGCGAGAGAATGCTCGCTGAGAATTCTTCGTCGGCGTAGTGGATTTGCTGATGAAAATCATTTGCAAACACTTCATATAAAGATTGGCCTTCTAACTGCGTCTTCGTTAAGGTTTTGAAGACGTCGTATGGTAAGAAAGTTGTTTCTTTCATGAGTGGAATGCCATCTGCATACCGAATGCGTTTCAGACGAAAGAGCTTGTCACCAGCTTCGATTCCAACGAGTGGAGCGATAAATTCATCGGCTTCGTAACAATCCAGCGAAGTAATTTTCGTGGACGGGACTTTGCCGAGTTCCTTCATCTGTTCCGTGAAACTGTAGCCTTCCAGCAAGTTTTGGCGTTCTTTCCATTGCGTTGAAATGAACGTGCCTTTTCCATGACGCTTATAAATATATCCAAGCGTCTCCAATTCCTTCAACGCTGTTCGAACGGTGGTGCGACTGACATTATAGACTTTTGTAATTTCGCGCTCCGAAAGCATTTTTTCGTGTGCTTTTCCCTTGTTCTTAATGAAGTCGATCAACGCTAGACTCAGTGTTGAGTAGAGTGGAGAAGGTTTGGCTACCATATCGGTTCCTCCTTTCGTAAAAAACTCTTCTACAACTGGTCACTACCAGTTAATACCATTGTAAGTTTTTTTAGCGCTTTCGTCAATAGAATTGGAGGGAAAAGAATGATAGTCTCCAGAAAAAAATGAAAGCAAATCCCAAAAATTACTTATAAGTGATTTTTGCAAAGGAGTAAAAAAGAGAGAATAATCATCGTTATTCTCTCCCATATTATTAGAGACTAAGCTCCTAAATGACTATTTAATACCTCTTCAAGTTGATCAACAGTTCTAGCTCCTAATAAAGCTTCTTTTACATCGGCTTTCATTAACATACGAGCTACGGTTGCTAGTAGTTTAAGATGGCTTGTTCCAGCTTCTCCGTCAGGAATTAGTAGACTAAAGATGAATAAAGTAGGTTTTCCATCCATACTATTCCAATCAATTCCTTCATTAAGTCGAACAATGACGATTTTTGGAGCTGTGATGGCACTTGATTTTGCATGTGGAATCGCAAATCCGTCCATCATCCCTGTTGTCCCTTGTTGTTCACGTTCCACAAGTCCGTTATACACTGCATTTTCGTCTGCTGAAACGTCTAGTACTACAGCTTTTTGTGCTATGAAGTGAAACACTTCTTCTTGAGAAGCAAGGTTTTCATTTAAGAAAATAGATTCTTTACTAATTAACATTTTCAACCTCCTAAGTTCTTTCTAAACCAATTGTCGATTATTCAGAAAGTGGTTTACGAGTTGCTCCAAGAACAACACCACCGACAACAGAGCCGATTGCAATCGCTAATACCCATAAGAATGGATGTGTAACAACTGGTAAAACTAAGAAACCACCATGAGGAGCAGGTACTTGTACGCCAAAAAGGTAAGTTAAAATTGCAGCGATTGAAGAACCTAACATCATTGAAGGCATTGCGCGGAGTGGATCTTTGGCGACGAAAGGAATAGCCCCTTCAGTAATGTGAGTTGAACCTAAGATGAAGTTTACTAAACCAGCATTACGTTCGTTTGTATCGAAACGGTTTTTGAATAATAATACTGCAACAGTTGTGATGAGTGGAGGAGCGATACATGCTGCAGAAACCCCAGCCATGAACACTGTATTTCCTTCACCAAGAAGAACGGTACCTGTAACGTAGGCCGCTTTGTTCACTGGGCCACCCATATCAAAGGCACACATACATCCAATTACAAGACCAAGAAGAATAGGGTTTGAATCTTGGAATCCCTTTAAGAAGACCATCAATGATTGGTTGATATCGGCCATTGGACTAACAATAACACTCATAAATAGTCCGGTGATTAAAACACCTAATAACGGATATAAGAAAATGGCTTTTAATCCGTCCAATGCTTTTGGTAATGCTTTAAATAATTTTTCTAAAAGAACGACTAAGTAACCTGCGAAGAAACCACCGACAATACCGCCAAGGAATCCTGCGCCGCCATTACTTGCCATTAAACCAGCAACAAAACCACTCACTAAAGCGGGGCGATTTCCGATACTTTGTGCAATGTAGGCTGCTAGAACGGGAGTCATCAAGCCCATTGCTAAGCCACCAATTTCTTTTAATTGTGCAGAAAAGGCATTGTAAGTTTCATGATTTGGATCGAATGAGTATATTCCGAATACCGCAAATGAAATCGCGATGAGCACCCCACCACCAACGACGAATGGAAGCATATGTGAAACACCATTCATCAAATGTTTGTAGATTTCACGACCAATAGAGCTCTTACCAACGTTAGAAGATTGTGGAGCTTCTGAAGCTTCAACAACTGCATCGTCAGAGTGGTATTTCACAACGCCTTCTCCGCGAAGAGCTTGTGCCACTAATTCATCGGCATTTTTAATTCCTTGTCCAACTGAAACGTCGATAATTTTTTTGTTGACGAAACGTTGTGGTTGAACGTCCTTGTCAGCAGCAATAATGACGGCTTTTGCATTTGCGATTTCTTCGGGAGTGAGTTCATTTTCAACGCCGATTTGACCATGTGTTTCAACTTTAATCGTTACTCCTGCTTTTTTAGCAGCCTGTTCAAGAGCTTCTTGTGCCATATAAGTGTGTGCAATCCCTGTCGGACACCCAGTGGCAGCGATAATATCATATTTTGTCATTGTTTTTCCTCCTTTGTGTGCTATGAAATGCGTTTGATTTGTTGCATTAATGTAGGAACGTCTGAAAAATCTGTCAATCCAGGTCTAAATGCGGTTGAACTACCTGCAGCCACAGCTTTGATTAAAGCTTGTTCATCTGATAAACCTAATAATTGGCTGCCGACAAATGTAGCTAAAAGAGTATCACCTGCACAAGCAGTATTCACAACTTCTCCTTTTGGAGCTGATACATGGATTGTTTCTGTTGGCGTGAATAGAATTGCTCCCTTTTCACCTAAGGAAACTAATACATTTTCGGCTCCTTTTTCGAGTAGTTTTTGACCACAGTCTTTAATTTCTTCAAGACTCGGATTTATCAAACTAAACCACTCAGCCAATTCTTCGTCGTTGGGTTTGATAAGATAGGGGCGGTACTTTAAAAGGTCGGGTACAAAGTCAGCAGAAGTATCAAGGATTAACTTAAACCCTCTAAGTTGAGCGGTCTTTGCAATTTTTTCATAAGTCGTATAGGTAATGCCTTCCGGATGACTGCCAGATACAAATAAAAAGTCCTCCGTATTCATATTCTCTATTATTTTGAGGAGTGCTTCTTCTTGGAGTTGGCTCACACTAGGACCTTGATTTACGAGTTTAAATTCTTCACTCGTTGACACTACTTGAGTAAATACATTGATTCGAGTAATTCCGTCTACATTAACGAACTGTGTTTGGATGCCTTCCTTATGTAGCTCGTCTTCGATGAATTGACCAGTAAAACCTGCTTTAAAACCTAACGCTGTATTGTTCATTCCAAGTTTCTTTAGGATAAAGCTAACATTTACTCCTTTCCCGTTTGGCATGTAAACAGCCTCTTGCGTTCGGTTCACTTCAGAAGGTAACATTTGCAAGGTTTTAATAAACAAATCAATGGCTAGATTCATCGTACAAGTATAAATCATCATTTCACCTCCCATTATGATTTTTTGTTATACTTATTATTACATACAGCATACTGTAAATGTTTTCTAAAATGAGGTTAACATTTGTAAAACTTTACAAAATGGAGGAGTTCACATGTTCAACACGAGAGGCTTAACAAACACGGAAAAATATCTACTTGCCTATATTGAAGAACATATAGAGGAGATGCCTTCTATTTCAATTGTAAAGTTAAGCGAACGAGCAAATGTTTCAACTGCATCGATTGTACGAACAATGAGAAAGCTCGGATATGACGGATTTACGAGTTTTAAACATGATTTGAAAAAGCAATATCGGTTTGCAAATGAAAATTTATCAACTTTCAAAAGTTTGGAGGTTGTGGATCAAAAGATTCAAGCTGTTGTAGTGAAAAATGAGCAAGAGGTCCGACGAACGATTGAGCAATTGGATAGCAGAGCCATAGAAGATGCTGTTCAAGCAATCTTTGGAGCACAACGTGTCTACTTATTTTCTAGGGGACTGAGTGAAATGATTGCCAGTGAAATGGAGATAAAATTTCATTTATTGGAACGGACATGCGAACAATATGTAGACCCAAATATTATAAAGACGATTAGCCATCGATTAAATGCGCAAGATGTGGCAATTATTATATCCCTGAATGGACATACAGAAGAATTAGTCGAAGCGGCCAAAGTTTGTCAACAAAATGAAGTTCCCATCATTTTAATAACGGCTAACAGTGCGAGTCCTCTGGCAAGATTAAGTGATATTACTTTTGTTGGATATAAATCAGAAAGTTCGTACTTCCCAGATTATGAAGTTCGTTCTCGGTTACCACTACAAGTGATTAGTCGAATATTGCTAGATGCTTATGCCATAAGGGTTGCCGGCCAAAAATAATTTACATTAAAGACGGATACTGATAGGATAGAAAGATAAAGAAAGGAGCTCCAACATGGAAAGTAATAAAGTACAAAATTATAAGAGTTGTTTTGATATTATTGGTCCAATTATGGTGGGCCCTTCTTCTTCACATACTGCGGGAGCGATTGCGATTGGAGCTCTAGCTAGACAATTATTCGGCGGAACGCCAAAAAGCGTGCGCTGTGACTATTATGAGTCATTTGCAGAAACCCATAAGGGACATGGGACAGATTTTGCAATTATTAGTGGAATCTTGGGCTTTTCAACAGATGATGAGCGAGTACCGAGAGCGGTGGAAATCGCTAAAGACGAAGGAGTCCAAATCGAGTTTGTCGAGCGCAAAGAAATGAGTCCAGTCAATCATGCGAATACGGCAGATTTAACCTTGAGCGACGAGAAACGTACGATTCGCCTCATTGGGACTTCTGTTGGTGGCGGAGCGGTAGAAGTAAAAGTTATCGAGGTCGATGGCTTTAAGATGGAACTTTCTGGCCCCCTTCCAATATTGCTCGAAGTGGTGTCCCTTGGTGAAATGCCAAAAGTATACCAACTATTACAAGAGCATGGGGTGACTATTTCGAAACAAAGAG
The DNA here is from genome assembly GCF_938030755.1 of uncultured Granulicatella sp. GTDB lineage: Bacteria > Bacillota > Bacilli > Lactobacillales > Aerococcaceae > Granulicatella. The sequence goes on from NZ_CALHIF010000031.1 coordinate 5,388, forward strand.
TAGAAATGGCTGAAAATCGCCAAATGATTGGATATGAATTAGCGGATTTATTATCACCAGAATTAAAACAACAAATACAAACATTAAGACAAACGCATACGATTTATCTGTTTGCGTAATGAGTTGATGAGGAAGGAAGTTTGCAATGTTTTCAACCATTAAAGAATTGGTAGCATTAGCAACAGAAAAAAAGAAACCCATTTCTGAAATTATGATTGAACAAGAAATGGAAATGACCCAGCAAAGTCGTGAATATATCTGGGAAAAAATGGAAAAAAACTTACAAACGATGAAGAATGCCGTCGAAAGAAGCGTGGAAGGCGAAGGGGTATTTTCTCCAACAGGGCTGACCGGTGGCGATGCGTTGAAGATGAAAAAATATCGTGAACGTGGAAAGACATTATCGGGCGATAGTGTTCTAGCGGGTGTGCAATATGCGCTAGGAACAAATGAAGTCAATGCCGCAATGGGGTTGGTCTGCGCGACACCTACCGCTGGAGCCAGTGGAACTTTGCCAGGAGTTGTGTTTTCCATTGCAGATACAATGAACTTAAACCATGAACAGCAAGTGCGTTTTCTCTTTACATCGGCAGCCTTTGGGATGGTCGTTGCCAATAACGCAATGATTTCTGGAGCGATGGGCGGATGCCAAGCGGAAGTTGGAAGTGCCAGTGCGATGGCCGCAGCTGCAGCCGTTGAAGCGGCAGGAGGAACACCGCAAGAGAGTTCAGAGGCCTTTGCGACAGCACTTGGGAATTTATTAGGACTTGTATGTGACCCTGTAGCGGGACTGGTAGAAGTGCCCTGCGTGAAGCGAAATGCTATTGGGGCGGGGAATGCGTTGATTGCTGCGGATATGGCGCTTGCGGGGATCACAAATGTGATTCCAGCGGATGAAACCATTGAAGCGATGCGCAGTATCGGGGTCAGAATGCCACGAGAATTGCGTGAAACCGGAATTGGCGGAACAGCAGGAACTAGAACGGGCGTTGCTATTAAGATGAGAATTTTCGGAGAAGATGTTTCATTGAACCCGGAACAAGAGTAGGAGGAGCACATATGGCAAAAGAAATTGCAACATTTGCAGGAGGTTGTTTCTGGTGCATGGTGAAACCATTTGATAGCCAACCAGGAATTGAGTCTGTAATCTCAGGATACACAGGCGGCCACAAAGAAAATCCAACATACAAGGAAGTTTGTAGCGGAACAACAGGACATACAGAGGCTGTACAAATCACGTTTGATCCAGAAGTGTTTCCATACGAAAAGCTCGTAGAAGTCTACTGGCAACAAACGGACCCAACGGATGCAATGGGACAATTCGTGGACCGTGGAGATTCATATAGACCGGTGATTTTCTATCATTCCGAGGAACAAAGAAAAATTGCGGAGGCTTCTAAAGCGGCCTTACAAGCAAGTGGTCGATTCAAAAAAGATATCGTGACAAAAATTGAACCTGCAAGTACGTTCTATCCTGCAGAAGAATATCACCAAGATTTCTACAAGAAGGATCCAGAACATTACAAACGTTACCGCGGACTATCAGGTCGTGACACTTTTATCGATAGTATTTGGAAATAAGAAAAAGAACTAAAATTATCATATATGATAATTTTAGTTCTTTTATTATTTATTCTACTTCGGATTTAAACCGTAAAAACGATATAGTATATAAGCTATATCGTTTAAAAGCTATAAGGCAAAAAAGACCATATATGGTCTTTTTTGCCTTCCGTATTCTTAAATGTTTGCTAAGTAAGTGGTTAAACGGGCAACGACTTCTTTTAAGTTTTCCATTGAAGCAGCGTAACTGAAACGAACATAGCTTTCGCCACCAGGTCCGAAAGATACCCCTGGAATGAGCGCTACTTTTGCTTTTGGAGCAAGATCGCGAACGAATGCCCATGAGTCAGTTCCGCATTTTGCAGGAATTTTCGCGAATAGGTAGAATGCACCGTCAGGACTTGCCACTTCGAAGCTAAGTTTCTTTAACTCACAAGCTAGGTAGTCACGACGCTCGCTATATTCAACCATCATTTTTGCGCAGTCGTCTTGGCCGTGTAACATCGCCGCAAGCGCTCCGTATTGCGCAAAGCTTGTTGGAGCTGTCACCATGTATTGGTGAGTTTTTACGACTTCGTTCATGAAGTGTGTTGGTCCTAAGATGAATCCGATACGCCATCCTGTCATTGCGTGTGATTTTGATAAACCAGTGATGACAATGGTTTGTTCAGGCAAAATATTTGCAAGAGAGTAGTGCGTCTTGTCGTATGTTAATTCTGCGTATACTTCATCGCAAAGTGCCCATAGTTGGTGCTCTTTAATGACTTTGGCTAAGTCTTCTAATTGTTCTTTAGAATAAGTAACGCCTGTTGGGTTACTTGGGTATACCAGAACAACTGCTTTGAAGTTTTTATTTGGGTTTGCTTCGATGGTTTCGCGTAATTTGTCAGCCGTTAACACGAAGCCGTCTTCACTTGTATCCACTGTAATGAAGTTCCCTTGGTTCACCAATGTGATTGGCAAGTATAGCGGGAAGACTGGTGTTGGCACGATAACGGTATCACCAGGGTTTAAGATGGCTTGTAAGCTTGCGTTAATCCCTTCAGTTGCCCCAATCGTTGTGATGACTTGGTCAGCGGTGTAATTAAAGTTAAATTTCTTGTTGTAATATTCTGCCGCTGCTTTACGTAATTCAGGAATCCCTGAGTTGGGTGTGTAGTGAGAGTGGTTGTCTTTAATCGCTTGAATAGCCGCTTCTTTAATGTGTTCAGGTGTGTCAAAGTTTGGCTCTCCAAGAGTTAATTTGATAATGCCAGGAATTGTTGATACTTCTGCGTCGAATTGACGAATATCAGAAACTGCAATCCCTTCTACGATTTTGTTAAATGGATGTTCTACGGTCATAGGGATCCTCCTTTAAATTCATAGTTTGATTGTAGCTTGTTTTGTAAAGGAGTGCAATGACAAGTATAAAATTTAAAAATGAAAACACAACTCAATCAGAAAAAATCTAATATTGGCTTTCTGCCTATGAATTCTAAGTAAAATAGTGTATAATCTCTTTGAGAATATCGGTTAGCAGTCAAAGTGCGAGCCACCCTAGAGGACGAAGGGGTGGAGTATGCACTTTTTTTGTGCAATGAAACGGAAGTGAGGGATAGTATGCAGACAGAATTTGATACCATTGCGGCGATTTCAACGGCGCCTGGCGAAGGGGCTATCGGGATTGTTCGTATCAGTGGAGACGATGCGATTCGCATTGCCGATGAAGTGTATCGATTGAAAGGGAAACGATTGAAAGAACAACCAAGTCATACGATTCATTATGGGCATATCGTGGATCCAAAGAACGATGAAGTCATTGATGAAGTAATGGTGACAGTGCTCCGTGCGCCAAAGACGTTTACTCGTGAAGATGTTGTGGAAATCAACTGTCACGGTGGGATTGTGGCGATTAACCGCATCTTGCAACTGGTTCTTCGCATGGGAGCACGCCTGGCGGAGCCGGGTGAATTTACAAAACGTGCCTTCTTGAATGGACGTATCGACTTGTCGCAAGCAGAAGCCGTGATGGATTTGATTCGTGCTAAAACGGATAAATCGATGCAAATGGCGATGCGCCAACTCGACGGAGAACTCTCGAAGTTAATTCAGAATTTACGACAAGAAATCTTAAATACTTTAGCGCAAGTGGAAGTGAATATCGACTACCCAGAATACGATGACGTGGAAGAAATGACCTTGCAACTGTTGCGCGAGAAGACGCAGCAAGTTTCACAAGGGATTCGCGCATTGCTAAACACGGCAAGCCAAGGAAAAATCTTGCGTGACGGATTGAAGACAGCCATTGTTGGACGTCCAAACGTAGGGAAATCGAGTCTATTGAACGTGTTATTACGCGAAGAAAAAGCCATCGTAACGGATATCGCTGGAACGACTCGTGACACAATCGAAGAGTACGTGAATGTTCGAGGTGTGCCGCTCCAGCTGATTGATACGGCAGGAATTCGTGAAACGGATGACGTTGTTGAACGTATTGGGGTGGAACGAAGCCGTAAAGCGTTAAATGAAGCGGATTTCGTGCTCTTGATTTTAAACCAAAGCGAAGAGTTGATGGATGAAGACCTCCGCTTATTAGAACAAACGAAAGACTTCAAACGCATTATTTTATTAAACAAGACAGATCTGCCTACGAAAATTGACATGAACAAGGTGAAAGAATTCGCGACAGACAGCGAGATTGTCACAACGTCCATGCTCAAAAAAGAAGGTATCGACCAGTTGGAAGAAAAGATTGCCGATTACTTCTTCCAAGGGCAAATGAACGAGCGCGACGCTACGTACTTATCGAATACGCGTCACATTGCGCTTCTTGAAAAAGCAGAACAAGCATTGCAAGAAGTGGCGAACGGTGTCGACATGGGCATGCCTGTTGATTTAATCCAAATCGATTTTACCCGCGCTTGGGATCTCTTAGGGGAAATCACAGGCGACACTGTTCAAGACGAGCTGTTAACACAATTGTTCAGCCAGTTCTGCTTGGGTAAATAAGAGCTAAAACAAAAGAAATAGAGAGTCGACGGTTTACTGTAAGAAATTGAGACAGAGTACGAATAATAAGAGATGAGAGCATGCAGAATTTTAATTGTAGGCTCTCGTGAAAGAGTAATAACGGAAATTCTTACGGATTCTATAGGAATCCTTCACAGTGCGAAGGATTCGTAATGGCGTTTGTAATCGATGCGAATTAGATTCTCTTAAAATTGATTTTTAGAGAATCTTTGAGGCTCGATAGGTAGGAAGACTGTAGGCTTCCACCGGTACAGCCATTATCGCTACTATGAAGATATCCGTAAAGAATTGAAGTTATAACTCTTTCAACGAAAGGTACAAGGAGGAAATGCTGATGACGAAGCTAGCAACCATTTGTTATTTGGACAATGGAAAAGAATTTTTACTGTTATTACGCAACAAGAAGCCAAACGATGTTCATGAGGGCAAGTACATTGGCGTTGGTGGTAAGCTCGAAGCAGCAGAAACTCCGGAAGAATGTGCCGTGCGTGAGATTTTTGAAGAAACAGGACTGACGGCTACGAAGATGGAGATGAAAGGAATCATCACCTTTCCCGAATTCACCCCTGGGCATGATTGGTATACGTATGTTTTTCGTGTGACGGAGTTTTCAGGAGAGTTGATTGATTCGCCAGAAGGGACATTGGAATGGGTTCCGTATGATGAAATCCTAAGTAAACCTTCTTGGGAAGGGGACCGCATTTTCCTAGAGTGGATTTTAGGACAGAAGCCGTTCTTTTCTGCGAAGTTTAATTATGAAGCAGGCGAATATGTTAGTCACAAAGTAGAATTTTATGGAGAAAGAAAGTAAAGGAGAGACTATGGTAACAACTTACGAAGCTGGAAATTATGATGTCGTTGTCGTCGGAGCTGGGCATGCCGGAAGTGAAGCGGCGCTAGCAAGTGCACGTATGGGCGCAAAAACATTATTACTTACAATGAATTTAGAAATGGTGGCCTTTATGCCATGTAACCCATCTGTAGGCGGACCTGCCAAAGGGGTTGTCGTGCGTGAAATCGACGCTCTTGGGGGCGAAATGGGTCGCAACATCGATAAGACGTATATTCAAATGCGTATGCTGAATACTGGGAAAGGTCCTGCCGTTCGTGCCTTACGTGCGCAAGCGGATAAGCATTTATACGCGCAAGAAATGAAGAAGACAATCGAGAAGCAAGAGAACTTGGATTTACGCCAAGGAATTGCGGAAGAATTGATTGTTGAAGATGGCGTATGTAAAGGGGTTATCACGAATACGGGTGCCATCTATCGTTCAAAAGCGGTAGTCTTAACGGCCGGAACTTCTTCTCGTGGTCAAATTATTATCGGTGAATTGAAATATTCATCGGGTGCCAATAACTCACAACCATCGATTAAATTATCAGAGAACTTACTCGAATTAGGCTTTGAATTGGCGCGTTTCAAAACAGGAACTCCGCCACGTATCAAAGGTTCATCCATTGATTATAGTAAAACAGAAATTCAACCAGGGGATGACACGCCAAACTTATTTAGTTTTACATCCAAAGACGAAGACTACCGTTATGACCAAATTCCTTGCTGGTTAACGTATACGAATGAAGGCACGCATGAAACGATTCGTGAGAACTTACACCGTGCACCGATGTTTACAGGGATTGTAGAAGGGGTCGGCGCGCGTTACTGTCCATCGATTGAAGATAAAATCGTTCGTTTCAGCGACAAGCCTCGTCACCAAATTTTCCTAGAGCCAGAAGGGGAAAATACGGAAGAAGTCTACATTCAAGGGTTATCGACTTCTCTTCCAGAAGACGTGCAAATCAAGATGATTCGTAGCGTGGAAGGGTTGGAAAATGCGGAGATGATGCGTACAGGTTACGCCATCGAGTACGATGTGGTCGTGCCGCACCAATTGAAAAATACCTTTGAAACAAAACTTGTCCAAAACTTATTCACTGCTGGACAAATGAACGGTACGAGTGGATATGAAGAAGCAGCGGGGCAAGGGCTCTACGCTGGGATTAATGCCGTGCGTAAGATTCGCGGAGAAGAGCCATTTATTCTTGGCCGAAGCGATGCGTATATCGGCGTATTGGTGGATGACTTGGTCACAAAAGGAACGACAGAACCTTACCGTCTATTGACCTCTCGTGCGGAATATCGTCTCTTACTTCGTCATGACAATGCTGATTTACGTTTAACAGAAAAAGGACGCGAGCTTGGATTGATTAACGATGAACGTTATGCCGAGTTCCAAGCAAAACAAGAAGCGATTGAAGCCGAAATCAAACGTATGCAATCGATTCGCTTGAAGCCAACTGCTGAATTACAAGCGTTCTTGGCCGAAAAAGGATCTGCAGAATTGAAAGACGGCATCCTTCTCAGTGACTTGTTGAAACGTCCAGAATTAAGCTATGACGAATTAGTAGGCTTTGCCGGTGAAACGGTGGAAGTCTCTCGTGAAGTGAAAGAACAAGTAGAAATATCAATTAAATACGAAGGCTATATTGCCAAAGCGATTGAAAAAGTGGAGAAATTAAAACGTATGGAAGCCAAACGTATTCCAGCTAATATTGACTATGATGCGATTAACGGTCTTGCGACAGAAGCGCGTCAACGTTTGAAATTAATTCAACCAGAAACAATTGCGCAAGCGAGCCGTATTAGTGGGGTGAACCCAGCCGACGTATCGATCTTGATGGTCTATATCGAACAAGGCAAGATTGCTAAAGTGCAAGAATAAGGAGGCGCGTATGAAACCAGAAGAATTTTATCAAAGACTCCAAGAAGTGCATGGGATTACATTATCAGATGTGCAAAAGAAGCAGTTCAACCAATATTTCCATCTATTAGTGGAATGGAATGAAAAGATGAATTTGACGGCGATTACGGATGAAGAGGGCGTGTATTTGAAGCATTTCTATGATTCATTGGCGCTTGGATTCCATCACGAATTGACGGATCAAACGCTTTGCGACGTGGGTGCGGGTGCAGGATTTCCAAGTATTCCGCTAAAAATCGTCTTCCCAAACTTGAAAGTAACGATTGTGGATTCGTTGAATAAACGCATTACCTTCTTGAATACACTAGTGGAGACGCTTGGGCTAAAAGACGTGCAGTGTTTTCATGACCGCGCTGAAACCTTTGGGCAAAATAAGGCTTTCCGTGCATTGTTTGATGTGGTGACTGCTCGTGCCGTTGCCAAACTCAGCGTATTGAGCGAATTTTGTATGCCACTCGTGAAAAAGCAGGGCTATTTCCTCGCATTAAAAGCAGCGCATACGGAAGTGGAGTTGGAAGAAGCGAAAAAAGCCATCGCGATTCTTGGCGGGAAAGTGGAAGGGGATGTCTCTTTCGACTTGCCATATGAAGGCGGAAACCGTCATGTGATTACGATTTTAAAGACGAAGGAAACTCCGAATAAGTATCCAAGAAAACCGGGACTTCCATTGAAGAAGCCGTTATAGCCAAAGTATTCAAACTGGAGCCAAAAGGGGCGGGCCTAACGCTTGTAAACTCATTGCAATTCAAACTCGAAAACCTAGGATTGAAAAAAGAAGATACCATCGATTTAACAAAGATGGATTGGAAAGAACTTAAATAAACAAAATGACTGCTAACGTATGAGGTTAGCAGTTTTTTATATTCTGCAAAAGTGAAAAAATATCTCATAACCTTGATTTAAAAAAAGATTGTGATAAAATTAATTTGAAGGAAATAAATGTTAGCATTGTGGTTTATTAAATTGATAGGAGATGAAAATTATGAAAAAAATTATACTAATGCTAAATTGTTTTATTCTTTTATTTTTATTGAGTAGCAAGTCAACAGTTGAAGGTACAGAGTTGAAACAAACGTTTACAGCAGAAAATTTAGAAACTAACCTTGTTCCTTTTAGAGTGTGGCCAGGAAGACCTGGAGGAAACGGAGACGGTTCTGAAGAGTGGTTAGTTGGGAATTATGGTGAAGAAAATGGTCCTTATAGATATATAGGAAGCACTTCAGGTAATGTAAGTGTATTGAATTCTAGTAGAAATAATGTAGTTTCAGTAGTATTTTTTATTTTAGGTAATGCAGGAGGAAAACTTATTAGTTGGGCAACATTGTTTGCTGGAATGATTGCGCCAGGAGAATTTGCAGGAACAGTTTATACAGCAGAAAGTTATGTTTCCGGAAGAAGTATGAAGACAATCATTACAACATACTATTTACCGAATTACACATATTACTGTGCGCAATATACTATCTATAATAAATGGTGAAAAATAGAAAGAGATGAAAGAATATGTTCCTAAAAAAACTATGGCGATATCTCTGGGAGGATTTACCATCTAGAACAGTTTGGCAACCTTTAATGATACAATTCTGTTTAGAAATGGGACTATTCTTTTCAGGAGTTTTTTCTAAGGATATGCAAGCGCAATATTGGATAGTAACATTTGCTTTAGTTAAACTTGCTAAATTATATTCGAATAAACCAGTTACTAGAATGTTTTTTTATACGGAGTATTTCGGAATCTTTTGGTTTTTAAATAGACAATAATGACAAAAAGCTTTCTGCCTCAGATTAGTTGAGGTAGAAAGCTTTTTTATTAGAAATAATAATAGAATGGGCGCACTACGCGTTAAATTTATTTAAGATACTTTCGATATTTTTGATGAGTACCGAAACAGAGCCGTCTGGATTGTTGATGAATTCGACCATCTCCTTGTTTTCGTAGATTTCACTTGGAATGGTAATTTCGATACCGTTGTCGAGTTTGAATTTTTGCTTTCTATATTTGCGTTCGTATTTTGGTACGTTCGTTACGGCAATTTTTTCTGGAACGCGTTCTTCGGTGATGGCCAACTGTGCAGCTTCACGGGCGAGCGGTTTTTCTTCGAACACCTTATCGAAGATCGCTGCGGCATCGATTTCGTCCTGTTCTTCAAGCTGGTGGAAGATGGCTTGTTGCGTCGTTGCCAGCGCTTTGTACGGTTCCTCGTCGTGTTTTTTCGCGATATGAGTGACCGTTTTTTTGATTTCCTTGATTTGTTCTTTCGTTGTGATTGGCACCGCGATTTCTAAGAATTTTTCAGAGAAATAGGCAGTCTTTTGGCCTTCAATTACTACTTTTTTTTCGATTAAGTGGTAGTTTCCGTTCGATAAATCCACGATGAAAGCTTCTGACGGTTTTTGCGTCGCGTTTGGCAAAATAGCGTGATTTTGCAAGATGGTATTGCTAACGGCTTCGCCTTCATAATCGACAAAGTGTGTGACTTTTGAACTATAATCGAGGCGAATCATTCCAAAAAGTGTGCCGCCTGTATCGCTTGTTCCCGTAAAGAATAGGTAGTCTGCTGGTCCAATTTCTTCTGCCGGGGAAATGAGTGCAAAAAGTTTGTCGGATAACTGCTGCGTCTTTTCTAAGAAGGAAATCCCTTCGTCTGAAAGATACCCAAGAAGCGGTTCGCTAGAAGCTAATTGACCGATATGCGGATCTCCTTTTTTGATTTTATCCACGAGTTTTGTAATGTATTCAATGAGAAATGGATCGCCCAGTTGCAGTGGGGCCTGAGATAATAGTAAGTTTCCTGAATTTTTATCTAAAATATGTAAAACGGCTTCGTTAATGAGCATGAAAGTGCTCCTTTCCTATTTCATTCGATAGAAAATATTATATAATAGAAAAATAGATTTGTAATGAAAAATGAGGAGAGTGTCCCATGACGATTTTAACGAAGATAGATACGCCACTAGGGGTGATGATTGCTGCAAGTGATATGGTAGCATTAACCGGTTTGTGGTTTGAAGGGCAAAAATATGAGTGTGCCTTTGTGAAAAATCCAAAATGGGATGATTCACTAGCACTTTGGAATCTTGTAAAAACATGGATTAATCAGTATTATCATGAGAAAACTCCAGGAACTCCTTTGTTTTCGATTGCTTATGAAGGAGGAACTCCTTTTCAACAAAGTGTTTGGAATACATTGCTAGAAATTCCGTTTGGAGAAGTATGGACTTATAATGAAGTTACTCACCGAGTCAGTGAGAAGATAGGTAGAAAAACCTCCCCTCGTGCCGTCGCAAACGCTATTGGGAAAAATCCAATTTCGCTTCTTGTTCCTTGTCATAGAGTCGTTGCGACAACAGGAAAATTAACAGGATTTGCGGGAGGATTGAACAGAAAAAGAACGCTTCTAGAGATGGAAGGACATCAAATACAAGGAGATACAGTGATCCATCATGAAGCTTAAAATAATGAAGGTAATCGTTTCAGCATTTACTGCTTTAATGATTGCACAAGCATTCAATTTATCGACCCCCTCTGCAGCTGCCATTATTGCGATTTTAAGTGTAATGGATACGAAGAAAATCTCTTTAACGGCCACTAGTCAACGATTAGCTGCAGCTTTATTAGCACTTTTGGTGGGTGGAATCGTCTTTTGGGCTTTTGGTTTTGATGCGATGAGTTTTGGAGTTTACTTATTATGTTATATTCCAATGGCTTATTTATTAAAAGTAGATATTGGGGTTGCGCCGAGCACGGTTTTAGTTATCCATCTTTGGACGCAGCAACAATTAACGTTTTCGTTGTTTGTGAATGAAATGCTTCTTGTGACGATTGGAGCGGGAGTTGCCATTTTATTCAATTGGTATATGCCATCGTACCGTGAACATATTGTTGAGATTCGTGAAGAAATTGAATCAAAAATGCGAGAAGTTCTGTTGAAAATGTCTGGATTTCTATCTGTTGGAAATGGAAAAAATGATGGCGAAGTTCTTCAAATTGTGAAAGAAAAATTGAAAGCAGCTAGAGAATATGTTCGCTTAGAATCAGAGAACCATCTAACCAGTGAAATCACCTATGATGAACAGTATTTTGAAATGCGACGCGATCAAACAAAGTTATTAGAAATTATGGCGATCAATTTAAATGAATTTCGTTGGGATGGGGAAGAAATGGCTATTTTGTCTGATATGTTTAAACAGACGGCAAAGCAATTAGCGGAACAAAATACGGCGAGTCAACTCATTGATGAAATCGAAGCCATGTTAGAACATTTTCGAGAAAGACATTTGCCGCAAACAAGACGCGAATTTGAAAAAAGAGCGCAATTATATCAATTATTAAGAGACTTGAAACGATTCATACAGCTGAAAGTCGATTTCTATCAAACTTATGGTGTGCATTATTTCAAGAGAAAAGAGAAGAGTAGAAATTCTTCCAAAAGCAATTAAGAAGGTTAGGAAATAATCCTATCTTTTATTTTCAATAAGACAAATGAATTTAATTCTTAAGAAGTCTTGGTTTTATCCGATAAAACTAGGGCTTTTTATGTTTGTTAATGAATATACTGAAGTGGAGAAGGAATGAGGGAGGAATTTATAGGGAGGTCATTTTATGGAAAAGAAAGAGTTGTCGGAAGTAGTTCATCTAGCTAAAGCAAATAATGAGGAGGCGATTACCGAGTTGTTAAAGAGATTTGAGCCTTTAATTGCCAGTATGAATCATCATTATTTCTTTCATGAGATGGATCAAGAAGATTTTGCTCAAGAAGCTAGAGTCATGATGTTACGAGCATTAGATAAATATAATGAGGAGCATGCTGTTTCATTTGCGGGTTATTATCAACGGTGCCTAAAAAACTTAGCAGTGGAGTGTTTGAGAAGGGAGCATCGACAAAGAGTGGTTCCTCATAATCTCCTAATACACGGGGATAAAGGGGAGCTAGCGTTGATGTCAGCTTCCGTAGAATCTTGCGAGAAACAAGTCTTTTTACATGAGGATGCGGAGGAATACTTCCATCACTTATCTCGATTTGAAAGAGAAGTGTTTCTAGGGGTATTAGACGGACAGACGTTTGAAGAGATGGCGGATCACTTTGATAAGTCGGTTACCTCTGTAAAAGGGGCTCACAAACGGTGTAAGAAGAAATTCAAAGAACAAATTTGTAGAGGATAAAGAAATTCAACTTAAGACTACCAATCTTACGCTGTTTATAGTACAATAGCACATGGCGTTTTTGCCGATGAGGTTCGAAACCATCCCTCAATAAAAAACTAGGAGGCAGTAACATGCAAAATAAAAAATCAAAATTGATTGTGATTAACGCAATCATCGCAGCGCTTTATGTGGTTGTTACATCATTAACAGCATTTATGGCATTCGGAGATGTTCAATTCCGTATTGCGGAAATGTTGAACCACTTATTCGCTTTTGACAAAAAATACGGAATCGGTGTGGTTGCCGGTGTATTACTTGTCAACTCAGTCTTTATGTCAGCGTCTGGTCTAGGTTTGTACGACTTAGTATTCGGATTAGGGCATACAATCGCTTCATTCGCTATCAGCGCATTTATCTTCAAATCAGTGAAAGACGTTAAAACACGTATGTTTGTTTTAGCTGGTGTCTTCAGTGTGATGATTTTCTTAGTAGCGATTGAATTGAACTTAGCATTAGGTTTACCATTCTGGCTAAGTTACGCGCAAACATTCTTTGGTGAAATCGTCGTATTATTAGCGGGTGTTCCGTTGATGACGGCATTAAACAAAGCCATCGATTTGAAAAAATTAATCAATGATTAATCAACAGACGTCTGGGCTCTATGCTTGGGCGTTTTTTGATTGCAAGAACTCACCATTTTATGTAGAGTTAAGAGGAGACCTAAAGGAGGAATACAAATGGAGTTATTAAGCATTCCAGTAGGACGTTTGGAAGAAAATGTCTACTTTTTAATTGATGAGAATAAAGAAACAGTGATTTTTGACCCAGGTGCACAAGCCGAGGATATTAAACAATTAATTAAAGAAGAAGGATTGAAGCCAGTAGCGATTGTGTTAACACATGCGCACGGAGACCATATCGGAGCAGTAGATGCACTTCGTGAGGAATACAATATTCCAATGTATATGAATGAGTTGGAAAAAGTATTTTTACACGATCCAGAATTGAACCGTTCCTATTACTCTGGAGAAAATATTACGACTAAGCCAGCGGATGGTTATTTCCCTAAAATAATGGGCAAATGGAAAGTTGGAAGTTTTGAACCGGAATTAGCACATATTCCAGGGCACTCACCTGGTGGAACCATCTTTATTTTTAAAGAAAATGGATTTGTCATCGGTGGGGACGTGATGTTTAAAGGAAGCGTTGGACGTAGTGATTTCCCATACGGAAGCCATAAAGAGTTAATGGAAGGAATCCGCAAATACTTATTGCCTTTACCTGCTGAAACGGTGATTTTCCCAGGACACGGGGAACCAACAACGCTAAAAGATGAAATTGCGACAAACCCATTCTTAAATGGGGCAACAAGATAAGAGGCGAAATGATGATTTTTGATACGCATACGCATTTAAATGTATCTGCGTTTAAAGGAGAAGAAAAAGAGGTCATCGCGCGTGCAAAAGAACTGGCAGTGACGCGCTTTGCGGTGGTGGGTTTTGATACGGATACGATTACGCGAAGTCTGGAGCTCAGTGAAGAGTTCAAAGAAGTGGTTTCGATTATCGGATGGCATCCAACTGAAGCCTATCAATACAATAAAGAAATCGAAAGTTGGCTACAGGAACGTTTGACGCATCCACAAGTGGTAGCGATGGGGGAAATGGGGCTGGATTACTATTGGAAAGATTCAACGCCCGAGGAACAAGACAAGGTGTTCCGACGCCAAATCGCGATTGCCAAAGAAATGAAATTACCAATTGTGATTCATAACCGCGATGCGACAGAAGATTGCTACAAGATTCTAAAAGAAGAAGGTATTCAAGACATCGGGGGCATTATGCATAGTTATAATGGCGACGTGGAATATATGAAGCATTTCTTAGATTTAGGCATGCATATTTCCTTTAGCGGTGTGACGACCTTCAAAAATGCGCCACAAGTTCGAGAATGTGCAAAATTAGTTCCATTCGACCGTATGTTAGTGGAAACTGATGCGCCGTATTTAGCGCCCGTGCCATACCGTGGAAAGAGAAACGAACCTGGCTATACGCGCTATGTCGTTGAAACGATTGCCAAAGAACGCGGCCTTGCTTGGGAAGAAGTGGCCCATCAAACGACACAAAATGCCATCAAGCTATTCCGCATGGAAGAAAGAGGCTTGCTATGAATCCAGTCATTGTCGTAGAAGGGCGAGACGATACAAGACGCTTAAGAGAAATCTATCCGGATATCGAAACGATTGAAACAAACGGTTCGGCGATTGACGAAGAAACGATTGCGCTCATTCAAAAGGCGCTGCAAACGCGTGAAGTGATTGTGTTTACGGACCCTGATTATCCGGGGACTCGTATTCGTAACATCATTCAAGATCGCGTACCTGGTGTGAAGCATGCCTTTATCGAACGAGAAGAAGCCGTCAGAAAGGACAATCATAAGAGTCTTGGGGTGGAACATGCGAGTACTGCAGCGATTCAGCGAGCACTTGAATCGGTACATGAGATTTCAACAGAACCCGGAAAGCCAGTGATTTCGCAGGCAACACTGATGGCGCTTGGGTTTATCGGACGACCAGATTCAGCAACAAGACGTCAAAAGGTAGCGGATTTTCTAAAAATTGGCCATACGAATGGAAAACAGTTCGCGAAAAGATTACAATTATTTGGTATTACAGAAGAACAATTAAGGGCGGCACTTGAGGCTGTCTTAGAAAATGAGGACAAACATGAATGAAATAAAGGATATCGCGACGCCAAAAAGAACGCGCGAGATTATGGAACGTCATGGGCTAACGGTAAAGAAGAGTCTAGGGCAAAACTTCCTGATTGAACCGAATATTTTAACGCGTATGCTAGAGGTGGCGGGAGTTGACAAAACAACAAACGTCATTGAAATCGGACCAGGGATTGGTGCGTTGACCGAACGTCTAGCAAGAGAAGCCAAACAAGTGCTGGCGTTTGAAATCGATGGTCGTTTGTTGCCGGTGCTTGATGAAACATTGGCACCCTATGATAATGTAACGGTGGTTCATAGCGACATTTTGGACGTCGACTTAGAGCAAGTAATCGGAGAACATTTCGACATTAATGAGCCGTTATTAGTCGTGGCCAACTTGCCGTACTATATTACAACTCCAATCATTATGAATTTATTGGAATCGAAATTACCAATCGATGGTTTTGCGATGATGATGCAAAAAGAAGTGGCTCAACGAATGACGGCTGAGCCAAATTCGAAGGCGTATGGATCGCTCACGATTGCGATTCAATATTTCTGCGAAGCGAGCATTGGATTTATCGTACCTAAGACGGTGTTCAATCCAGCTCCGAATGTGGATTCTGCGATTTTGGTGTTAAAACGTCGCGAAAAACCACTTGTGGAAGTGAAAGACGAAGCGAAATTTTTCGCACTCGTGAAAAACAGTTTCGTGCAACGTCGTAAAACGCTATGGAATAATTTAGCTAAAGCCTATGTGGGGGAGAGCCATACAAAAGAAAGTTTAGCCGCTGCATTAGAAGCTGCAGGTATTGACCCATCCAGACGTGCAGAAACACTGACGATTGAAGAGTTCGCACGTTTAAGTGATAAACTTTAATAGTGGAAATACACTCAGAAGAAGAACGAATGTAAAAGATGATACTGAAGGAATCCATAAGAAACCGAAGGTATCATCTTCTTGTTTTAAATCTATTAAAAAATATTTTAAATAGATGTTGCATTTTACATCCCTCAGGAGTATAATCTAATTAAAGATAAATTTAAATAGAAAGAAGTTGAGGAGATGGCTGTTAATGAAGTAATGTCTGCTCTTTCGGACGAAACGCGCCGCCAAATATTGGAAATCCTGCGTAAAGGGAAGACTAATACAGGTGATTTAGCGGAGTTAATTGGGATGACGCCGCAAGCTTTGTCTTATCATCTTAGAAAATTAAAACAAGCTGATTTAATCTACGAAACACGTTATAAAAACTTTATTTATTATGAATTGAATTTGACCGTACTGGACGAAGCCATTGTATGGATCAATCAAATTATTGGGGGAAAATAATATGGAACAAGTAAAACAATTTAAAAAATATGCCTATCTTGCATTAATGTTCGCACCACTCGTTGTGGCTCTAGTGGTGGTGTGGTTCTTACCGGAGACTATTGTTTCTAATTTCGACTTTTCTGGAAATGTTACCGGCACCGCCAATCGATTTGTAATTTTAATTTATCCAGTGATTGTGGCCATTGTTGGGTTTATTATTCGTATTGCTAGCACTTCTCCTAAATTCACAGGAGGGAATGTGAAGACCGCTCGTTCTATTAGTTGGTTAGTTCTACTATTACTGAATGTTGTTGCTTATTTCCAATTTTGGTTGTATTTAAATGGAGTGACGATTGGAACACAAATAGGACGTTTTTTGACATTTATCCTTGGGATTTTCTTTATCCTGATTGGAAATCTCTCTCCTAAGATTAAAGACAATACAAAACACTTTGGATTCCGTGCATCATGGCTAAAAAATAATGATGTAGCTTTCCGAAAAACACAACGCTTCTTTGGCTTTGCTTCTATTATTGCTGGACTGTTAATGATTTTAACAGCAATCTTTATGGCAAATAATATTGCAATTTTGGTAGCTACGATGATTCTAGTAGTGGTGGTAGCGGTGACCGGGGGATATTCTTACTACATTGCAAATACAGAGACAGAAGGGGAATAAAAATCATAAAACGTTCTATCATCCAACATGGTAGAACGTTTTTTATTTTGTCCCCTAAGGAAAATCAGAAGAAGTTAACGAATGTCTTCATTAAAATCCACGCTTTTTTTCGTTTAGCTCTTATCTGTGCTATAATAGAAAGGTACATATTGGTGGAAGAGAGGTTAACTTTATGCAAATAAATTGGAATAGTTTATTTTCATGGGGGAGTTTTCGCAATCTGATTGATATTTTGATTGTTTGGTACATTCTCTATAATATTCTAGTGATTATTAAAGGAACAAGGGCGATTCATTTAATGAAAGGAATTGCTGCAATTGCCGCAATGAAATTTATTAGTTTTTTCCTTGGGCTAACTACTTTAGACTGGATTATGAACTTCGTGATTCAGTGGGGGGTTGTGGCTGCCTTGATTGTGTTCCAACCAGAGATTCGTCGTGGATTGGAACATATCGGACGTTCGAATTTCTTCTCACGCAAATCTGAAAGTGCCAATGAAGCAGAAATTATGATTAATGAGTTGAATACAGCCATTCAATATATGGCAAAACGAAGAATTGGAGCTCTAATTTCGATTGAACAAGGGAATTCTCTAGAAGAATTTATTAATACCGGGATTCCGATTCACTCTGAAATCTCTAATCAATTGATTACGAATATTTTTATTCCAAATACACCATTACATGATGGGGCAATGATTATTCGTGATTATCATATTGCTGCAGCGGCCTGCTATTTACCACTGTCTGAGAACATGATGATTCCAAAGGAGTTAGGAACACGTCACCGTGCTGCGATTGGTCTAAGTGAAGTGAGTGATGCGATTACGATTATCATCTCTGAAGAAACAGGGAAAGTGAGTGTCGCGATTCGAGAAAAATTACACCGAGAACTTTCTTCTGAAGAATTAATTCACGTTTTGTCGCAACATTTAGTGGTAGAAGGAGACGATGAGATGGATCCAGCAGTCGTTCGTTGGATACGTGCACTCTTTAAAGGGGGTCGTTCGAATGGCTAATTGGATGAATAAAAAATCATTTCTCATGTTGATGTCTTTAATTCTAAGTATCTTTCTATTTATTTTAGCTAAAGACTCTAATTCCGGATTGCGTTCCAGCACATTAAATCCACAATCAAGTTCAAACACGATTACAAATGTGCCAATTTATGTGGATATCAACAGTGAAGAATATTCGGTAACAGGCTTGCCAGATTCTGTTGCTTTACGTCTTGAAGGACCAAGCAGTTTGATTTTAAGCACATCTAGCAATGGTTCGTACAAAGTGACTACGCCAAATTTAACAGAGTTAGGGGAAGGAAAGCATACGATTTCTCTTTCAGTGTCAGGACTTCCAACTGGAGTGACAGGTATTGTTTCACCAGAAAGTGTTGAAATTACCATTGAGAAGAAGAATTCTAAAGAGTTCCCTGTTAATGTAACGGTTGATTCTTCAAGTATTGGCAATGGCTATCAAGTTGGAGATGGCTTGACCTCTCCGGGAACAGTTACAGTAAAAGCTGCAGATTCGATTTTAAATCAAGTGGAAAAAGTAGTCGCAAAAGTTACGATTCCTGAAGGGACAAAATCAGACTATACGACTACAGCACAACTACAAGCTTTGGATGCCACAGGAAAACCTGTTGCAGTGAAAATTGAGCCAGAACGTGTACAAGTTCGAGTACCAATTTCCTCTAGCTCCAAAACAGTCCCTCTTGTCTTTACGACAACTGGTGGCACTTCACGTTATTCATATTCATTGAATTCTACTACTAAGCAAGTTACAATCTTAGGAGCTCAATCGATTTTAAATCAAATAACTGCTATTCCAGTGGTGGTAGATGTGAGCAATGTGACTCAAACCACGAAAAAAACAGTAACATTAACACTACCATCTGGTGTCAATAGTATTACCCCAGAAGCAGTTGAGGTTACTATTACGGTGGTAGATTATGGTATTTTGGATTCGCGAGAAACCACTAAAGAGTCCGAAACAACACAAGAGCAAACAACGACACAAGCCAGATAAGGCTAAAGGAGAATTTTATGGGCAAATATTTTGGAACAGACGGTGTTCGTGGTGTAGCCAACGCAGAATTAACACCGGAATTAGCATTTAAACTAGGCCGTTATGGTGGTTATGTATTATTACAACAAGCAGAAGGAAATGCACATCCACGTGTATTAGTGGGGCGTGACACTCGTATTTCGGGGCAATTATTAGAGCATGCTTTAATTGCTGGATTACTCTCTGTTGGGATTGAAGTCATGCAACTTGGAGTGATTCCTACTCCAGGGGTAGCTTATTTAACACGAGTGCAAGGTGCTGTAGCTGGGGCTATGATTTCAGCATCCCACAATCCTGCTCAAGATAACGGAATTAAGTTCTTTGGTGCAGATGGATTTAAATTAACAGATGAAACGGAAGCGCAAATCGAAGCATTATTAGATGCCGAAGAAGACACATTACCACGTCCATCTACAGACGCATTAGGAACAGTGGATGAGTATTTAGAAGGAACATTGAAATACAGCCAATTCCTACAAAATACAGTAGATTCTCTATCAGGAATGAAAGTGGCTTTAGATGGCGCAAACGGAGCTACTGCTTCCATGTTAACTCGTTTATTCGCTGACTTAGATACCGACTTCCACACAATGGGTGACAAACCAAATGGTGTAAATATCAATGATGGCGTAGGGTCAACACATCCAGAAGCCTTAGTGGAGTTCGTAAAAGAAACGGGAGCAGATATCGGTTTGAGTTTTGATGGAGATGGTGACCGCTGTATCGCAGTGGATGAAAATGGAACAATCGTTGATGGCGATAAAATCATGTTTATCCTTGGTAAACACTTCAAGGACCAAGGAACTTTAAGCAAAGATACGATTGTATCAACAGTTATGAGTAATTTAGGATTCCATAAAGCAGTAGAAGCAGAAGGAATGGTTGCTCTTCAAACAGCAGTTGGTGACCGTTATGTGGTTGAAGAAATGCGTAAAAACAACTACAACTTTGGTGGAGAACAATCAGGACATATCATTATCCTTGATTTAAACACTACAGGTGACGGATTACTTTCAGGAATTCAATTAATGAATGTCATGAAACAAACTGGCAAATCATTAAGCGAATTAGCCAGTGAAGTGCCAACATACCCACAAGAATTAGTAAACATTCGTGTGAGTGATAAAAATGGTGTAATGGAAGTTCCAGCGATTAAAGAAGTCATCGATGCTGTAGAGGCTGAGATGGATGGAAACGGACGTGTGCTTGTTCGTCCAAGTGGTACTGAGCCACTTGTTCGTGTTATGGTTGAAGCACCAACGGATGAACTCGTTCATGATTACGTAACACGTATTGCAGATGTTGTTCGTAAAGAAGTTGGGATTGACTAATTTTAAATAAATGCGATTTGAAGGAGAGCTTTGAAGGACAGCTTGACGCTCAGCACTCTAAAATAATCTGAGTTCATGCATCTTATAAGCGAGTTAAAAGACGGTTCAAGTGAGCCGTCTTTTTCATATATTCAACGTCTTCTCATTTTCTTAACTCATATAAGAAAATATATACTACTATTTTGTAGATCCTTTTTTATACTAAAATAGCATTCCATATATGATCTTATACTTTACAATTCTTATTTTTCCTCCATCTACTTCACACGAGAATTGTATCAAAAAATTTTGATTTCCTTCATCCATTTCATCTATAAATTTTACTTCTCATATCGTTTTTTACTCCATGCCATATTCTGCGAATATATGCTTCACAATTTTTTCTGAACTCCTCTTCCTACATTGTGCACTCCTTTACAAATAAAAATAGATACCTACAAATAAGAGTATCTATTTTTATGGGGATTCTATTGTCTTTGACGAACCTGAAATTTCGTTTCGATATTATTGGTTATATAACCTCTTTCTCTTAGTGCATTGATTATTTCTGAATAAATATCATTACCATTTGAATCTTTGATAGTAATAATTAAAACGAATTCTTGCGATGGTACATAGAGCTCGTTTCGTGGAGTTAAGTCAACTCTGAGTTTCCATCCATCCGCCAATTTTATTCCTCTGTTTAGTTTTCTATAATAGGATTTTATAGGACTCCATTTAAACCCGTGTTTTACTCGTGCTGATTCAAATTTTTCATCCCATTTCGATTCAAGCGGAACTTGTCCCTTATAATCAATTTTTCCACCATCTATATATGAATATGTTCCAAAACTGACATCAATATTAGTTCTACAATATTCACGACCATATTTCTGGTCAAGAGGCGGTAAGTAGGCAAGGGTCATTCCTATTTCACCAATATATTTGTTGTTTTTGATAAGAGACTTTGGGTATGGGAAATCATACATTTCCAGATGTGACCCCTGAGATATTTTTTGTTTAAAAACAAGTGTTACACAATCTTTGCTGCATTGCAAAATATCTTGTGTATCAGCAGAAGGAATTCCAAATCCATAATATTTAATATTGTCAGGATGTTCATCTAACAACTCACGAGAGTTCATTCTAGCAGAATGTATTAACATTGCTTTCGCAAGGAGTAGATCAGGTTCGATCATTTCTTCATATATAGATGCATATTTCTGCAACGATCGAGGAGTTGAATAACTTGTACCGTTCCCCTCAATGATTTTTCCGTTAGAATTCAATCCCTTTACTCCTAAACCATCAATTTTGTATGATGTAGAATAATTACCACCGTAATCGACAACATCAGGCTTAACAATATAATTGGCACCAGGTCCTCTTCGACTAAAAGGTGAAGGCTCATTAAATTTAACAATCGAATCTGCGGAATCAAATAATGCAACAGAGCCTACTGTTATAGCACGAACAGAATCGGCTGGAGATATAAGGCGGTCATGTTCCCCAATATCTTTTTGGGGAGGCCAATTTCTAAGGGGCAGGCTATTTACATTTCCACTAGAAACAAAGACTTGTACATGGTATGTGTCTTGAATGTAATCTAAAAATACCCCTAAATCAGACATTGAACCATCACAGGGCTTATTTTCAATGCCTAGTGATAAATTCCATATTTTAGTAGTAGATGAATATTTCTCCATCACTTCTTCGATAATTTCCATCAAATCATCTTCAGTAATGGAATCAGTTAACCCAAAATCTTCATCACTATTTGGAATGGCAACAATATCTACAAATTTAAAACGATAAGCTGCGGGTGCAGAAATACTATTTAAAACATTTCCATATTGTATAGTCGATGCAATAAATGTGGCATGTTGTGGATTTTGATAAACTTTATTTACATATTCTTCACGTGCAACAATATAAGGCTTTAAAAATGGATTATCGTCACTTATTCCACCATCAATAATTCCGATGGTAACATCGCTATCCCTGTACTCAGAATCCAATAAGGTTTGTATTTCCGTTGCCGAAAAAACGTTCTGAGGAAGGGAATACTCTTGAAAAAAACCAACAGTTTTTACTCCGTTAATAGAGGCCAGCTTAATAATATCATCATAAGAAGTAACTTCTATTTTCAAAAATTTAAGCTGATCACCATATGAAATAATTTCGTATTTATCTTCAAAATGAAGTGAACATAATTTACGTATCACATAGTCCCAAATTTGTGCATTATCAAAATCATCTTCAAAATCAAAGACTTTAAGTTTAATAACTTTTTTAATAGAGTTAAAATCTTCCTGTACGATAGAATGGAGTGTTGGCGAGATTTTTTCTTCTGGCTTAATAGGTTGAATATCGACTATTGCGGTCATGTTGGCTTGAAATTTTTGTGACGGTGGATTTTTTACCATCTCTATTGTTTCCTGAATGTTTTTTCTGTTGACCTTAATATATATTTCATTTAACTCTTCGCTACCAATAATTGGGCAATTTCTACACAGGTCAGATGGTTTGTGTGACTTTGCAATAGCTTCAGGTTTTACAGTTATTTTTCCTACAGCAGGGATTGAATCATTCTCATTGAAAACATCTGAATAAAAAGATAGCAAATTTTCAAACTTGTCAGTTATTTCTCTTTTTAACTGCGGAGTTACTTCGCCAAAAAATTTTAATTGCCCGCCCCCAGCATTCGGAACAATATCTGTTGTTTTGGGAAGAACTAATTTTATAGGTAGATTATTTTCGCTCATAACTAAACCTCTTTTACAATTTTTTGAATAGTTGTTTTTGAACTACCTAAGATGTCAGCGATTGTCTGTAAACTAAAAATTTTAGAATCTTTGTCTCGCAAATATTTTGCCTTGATTTGTAATAGCTTTCGTGAATCATTACAGTTTTGAGGAATGATATTTTTGGTAATAAATAGTTCTTCATAAATACTAGATACACTAAAAGAAGAGTTATGGATAACAGAGTTTCTTATGGCTTTGGTTATTATATCTTCTATATCAGAACCACTTTGTCCATCAAGTAAAGTTGAAATTTCTAAAATTTCCTTTTGACTAAATTTATATATACCATTGGAAAATGAGGTAATCAATGCTGCAATGGCATCTCTACCCGGCAGTTCTATTTCTAATTTATAGTCAAATCTTCTCCATATTGCGGGATCAAGTAACTGCTGATGGTTAGTAGCTGCTAAAATTAGGCTATCTTTGCTCATTGTATCTATATTCTGCAAAAGACTATTAACAATGCGTTTCAATTCTCCAAGTTCGTTGTTATCATCTCTAGCCTTTGCAATAGCATCAAATTCATCTAAAAATAATACGCAAGGTATTTTTTGTGCAAACTCAAACAAGCTACGAATATTTTTGGCAGTCGTACCAAGGTATGAAGAAATTAGGCTATCTAACCTAGCAACAACGAGTGGTAAATCTAATTTTTTAGCAATTAGGTAGGCACATTTAGTTTTTCCACATCCAGGTGGTCCATATAACAACAGCGAGTTAGATCCATTTATTCCAAGAGAGTTAAGTTTATCTGCATTTTGATAACTTAAAATAAATGAGTCTAATTTTTCTTCATTTCGTTTTGAGAGAATAACCTCAACATCATTTTGATATGGATAAATAATGTCAGCAAGGTCCATTCTTGATTCGGTATCTACAGGAATAGTAATAGAATTAGAACTATTCATAGGAGTTAAGGCGGATTCGGCTTGAGCAGATAATAAACGTTGAAATTTAGCTGCAGAGCGGGAATCATTATCCTTTTCCAACTTTGATACTAATTGTTTTGTATAATTTATAACTTTGGCTTGATCATGCTTTAATGCACCCTCTATGATCTTACCAATTTCAATAGAATATTTCATCATTACACCTCCTCTTTTACTATAACAGGACGAAATTTAAATGTAAAGAACGAATATCGATATTTCAGGAACGAATTATAGTATTTCACTTATTATTCTCCATATTTAGGAATATTTCAAATTTCGTTTTTTGGTCTAATTAAAACCCACGGACAATCCGGGGGTTTTAATTAGACCAAAAAAAAGCGAGCCAAACGACTTGGCTCGCTAATATTAACCCAAATAACTAAACTGCTATGTGTCAGGTCAGCTAAACAGGCTCTCTTTTTTTATTGGGGTAAACCACTTGATTTTAAAGGGAACAATTGATACAACGTAAAACGTAACAATTACGGTTTAGAAAGAAGAGAAGAAAATGGCAAAGAAATCTAAAATTGCAAAGTATGAAAAACAAAAAGCTCTTATCGAACGTTACGCTGAAGAACGTTATGCCCTAAAGCAAGCTGGTGACATTGATGGATTAAGAAAACTGCCTAAAAATTCAAATCCAAACCGCCTGAAGTTTCGTGATCAAACGGATGGCCGTCCAAGAGGATATATGCGTAAATTTGGCTTGTCACGTATCAAATTTAGAGAATTAGCGCATATAGGATTAATTCCTGGTATTAAAAAAGCAAGTTGGTAAACTACGAGAGAAGCAATAGGAGGTGTATGTTATGAAACAAGATTTAGCAACGGCCTATCGTCAAATGAAGAGCCAAAATATCAAAACAAGAAAGAGAGCATTGAAACTGATTCACGAAGCTAAGCGCTCGAAGAAAAAATAATAAAGGAAACTAGACTCACGCTGTGGGTCTTTCTATTTAAGGCTCGAACCAGTGCAACGTTACAGCAATTATAATGAAATCTGAAGGATTCTCCGAAATAAGAATTAGTTAGGTGTCTTTGAACGCATTTTGGTTTCATGTTAGAATAGAACAGTAAAATAACCAAGGAGCTAAGAAAATGAGTACCCAATCTAAAACATGTAGCCAAACTCGTGCGATTCAAGCGCGTAGAATTTTCCCGTTCGATGTGAATATGCATAACACACTATTCGGAGGGAATTTAACGCGAATCATTGATGACTGTGCATCGATTACGGTATCCCGTCATTGCCGTCGTCTTGCGGTCACAGCATCGGTGGACGCGATGAATTATTTAAAACCACTTCCATTAGGACATTCTGTCTGCGTAGAAACGTATATCTCAGGAACAGGGAAGAAGAGTGTGGAAGTCTTCTGTAAGGTTGTCGGAGAAGATGTGTTAAACGGTGAACGCTATTTAGCGGCGACAAGCTTCTGGACATTTGTGGCACTTCCTCGCGAAGGTGAAACGGATTTTACAGTGGATGCCATTGTTCCAGAAACGGATGAAGAGAAATTCATCTGCAGTGGCTACGAAGAACGTCGTAAGGCACGTCTAGAACAACTAGGACGTCAAGAAGCATTAATGGATCATATTACCGTTGTAAAACCTTGGAATCTAGAAAATCACGAATCTTAAGCAAAACGTAAGAAACTTTCGAAGGATTTTTAAAGTTTGTCTGTTATAATGCAACTATCAATAGTTTAAGGAGTTCATTGTGGATACATCAAAAGCAATCGAATTAAATCGTAAAATTATACGAATCGTGACCATTATTGGGATTATTTTAACCATTATTTTAGGATGGCTCGTGGCCAAGAATGATTATTTTGCTATAGACGGACCGTTCCGTGAGAGCATTGCCCACTCCGGATGGGTAGGGATTTTGATTTTTATCTTGATTCAAATTACGCAAGTGGTTTACCCGATTATTCCTGGGGGCCTAACGTGTGTGATTGGACATATTGTATTTGGTCCGTTCTACGGATGGGTGTATAACTTTGTAGGAATCATGATTGGTTCTTGTATCAATTTCTGGTTAGCGCGTCGCTACGGGGAGACGTTAGCGAAGGCGTTCGTGGATGATGATACGTACAATAAATATATCGGTTATTTGGACAAAGGGAAGCATTTCGAACGCATCTTCTTTTGGGCGCTGGTCCTTCCTGGATTCCCAGATGATTTCCTATGTATGGTAGCTGGACTTAGTCATATGACCTTTAAGAAATTCGTGGCGATTTGTTTAATCGCAAAACCAGTCACATTATACGTTTATACAGTAATTGCAGCAGAAGGAGTACAAGCCTTCTTCAAATTATTCAATTAAGAAAGCAGTATAGAGATGAAAATAATCATGATTGCACTCGTGCGAGGATATCAAAAGTGGATTTCTCCATTATTCCCGCCTTCGTGTATTTATAGACCCACTTGCTCGAGCTATATGATTCAGGCAGTTGAAAAACATGGTGCGCTAAAAGGCGTGTTGATGGGGTGCGGACGCATTTGCAGATGCCATCCATTTATAAGAGGTGGACAAGATCCCGTTCCAGACTATTTCACATTAAGACGGAACAAGGATTACCGTAAGAAAATTATAGATGCAAGTAAACAAGACACAGCTGACTAGAAATAGTCGGCTGTTTTTGTATTTGTAAAAATTAATAAAAGGGGATTGTATTTAAAAAAAAGAGAGGTATAATTCGAATTGAAAGCACCTGATTTGGAAGGGAAGATAGAAAATGGCATACAATCTAAAACAATGGTCTGTGGGGAAATGGGTCGCAAGCGCAGCAATCATTCTGCTAATGGCAGTCTGTTCATGGTTAGCTGTTCGTGTCTTTTTCACGAATGAGAATGCCAATGCGGAATTTAGCTATGAAGTTATTAATAACACGGATAAGGAAATTGAGGAAATGATTATTGGTGAATTTCGAGATTCTGATAGTACTGGTGCAACGGATCGTGTTTCTATCACATTAATCGGAGGACAGTCACGTACGAAGGGGGCCGTTACGATTTCTAAGGATACAGATAAGATTGGGAATTTCTATATTCAGATGAAAAAAGATGGGAAAAGGATATTTTTAGCACCAACTTTAGCGTATGATACTGGAAAGAAAGGTCTTCATATTAAGATTACAATTGATAAGATTGACTCTGAAGGCTATTACACTGGTAAAGTGGAAACTAATACATTTGTTTTCTCAGAATTTAAAATAGAACCGACGTTGCAAAAAGCCGATGAGAAGACAAAAACAGAATAGTATTGATAACAATCAAAAACCCGTGTGGATGACGTAGAAGACATCCACACGGGTTTAATAGTTCTATTTTAAAGATTACATAAAGTAACCTAAGTAGTAACGAACGAAGAATGCAGCACATACAGCACCAACGAAGGGAGCAGTACCAGGTACTAATAATCCATATTGCCAGTCGTTATTGACTTTGTTTTTGATTGGTAATAATTGGTAAGCAAGACGAGGTCCTAAGTCACGAGCTTGGTTCATCGCGAATCCAGTTGTACCTCCAAGACCCATACCGACAGCCCATACGATTAAACCAACTACGATTGGTAATAATTCTTTGTTTACATTTTCAGTTGCTAAGATAGCTGTTAAGAAAATGAAAGTTGCAAATGCTTCGACGAAGTAGTTACGTGGTAAGTTACGGCAGTTAGGGTTTGTTGAGAAGATGTTGCGGATTGCAACGCCATCAACAAGTCCTTCAGAAGCTGTGAAGTGGTCTGCGTACATGAACCATACGATTACCGCACCAACAAATGCGCCTAAGAATTCAGCGATTGCGATTGGAATGAATTGTTCTGCAGGAAGTACTCCTAAAACCACTTTAGCTAGCGCCATAGCAGGGTTGATACTT
>NZ_CALHIF010000032.1 GCF_938030755.1 uncultured Granulicatella sp.
GGTCAGCGTGAAGTTCTTGTGGGTGCGGTGGATGAGAGGATAGCCTAGCTTTTCCTCCAAGCTCTTGATTTGTTTCGTGACATTGGGTTGCGAGGTATACAATTCTTCAGCGGTTTTCGTGAAACTCATGGTCTCGCAGAGGGTTTTAAAAGTTTGTAGTTTATCGATATTCATGTCATCCCGCCTTTCACGAGTAGTATAGCATAATCATTCTAAATTGGAATACATTTGCATAACGTTTTGTTATACAAAAGTGTAAAAAGTGAATTGGACGGGGGACTTCTTTACTTGTAGACTAAGGATGACGTCAAGAACAAATCAAAAAACAAAAGAAGGAGATCATTACTATGAGTAAAGATAAAAAGAAAAAATCCGCTCTATGGGGCATTCTTCTGGCAGTCGCAGTGTTCTTCATCATTGTGTTCATGCCACCGATGGAAGGATTAACCGTACCAGCACAACGCAGTTTAGCGATCTTTGTAGCAGCACTTATTTTATGGATTGCAAAACCAATCCCTATTTATCAAACATCGATTATCGCGGTATTACTGCTTCCATTAATCGGAGTTGTCGAGAAGCAAAAAGAGGCGTTTGGAACATTAGGGTATGACATCATTTGGTTGATGGTAGCCGCATTCGTGTTAACATCAGCCATCAGTGAAACAAACCTAGGGAAACGTATCGCACTCTCAATGGTCGTGAAATTCGGACGCACGAAGATACAGACACTTGCGGTATTACTCGCAGTGAACTTCATCCTCGCGTTCTTCGTACCATCCACAACAGCACGTGCTTCATTAATCTTGCCAATCTCCATCGTATTATTACAAATTTACAATGAACTTCCAGGAGAATCGAAGTTCGGGAAATTAATGATGTTACAAAACGTGCAAAATAACGCGTTCGCAACATCTATGGTAATGACAGCCACTTCCGCTCAAGTAATCGCTGTTGGATTTATCAATAAACAAACCGGCGCAAGCATCGGCTATATGGACTGGCTACTCGTATCTATGCCACAAGCCATTCTTACAGCCGTAATCATCTTCTTTATCGGAGTGAAACTCTTCAAAATCGGTAAAGATGCCAGTGATTCCGCAATGGCAAACGTGAAAGAAACGTTGAAGAAACAATTAGCAGACTTAGGACCAACATCCCCTGAAGAAAAACGTGTAGGAATCATCTTCCTCATCACTTTAATCTTATGGGCAACTGGAGACCTTCAAAAGAAATATCTAGGATTCTCCATCTCAACAGAACAAACAGCCGTATTGAGTATGTTACTCTGCTTACTACCAGGGGTTGGCGTATTAACTTGGAAACAAGCAAAAATCAAATGGGACTTAATGATCTTCTCTGCAGGGGCATATGCCGTAGGGAACGCATTTGACAACACAGGCGGAGCTGAGTGGATGATTACAAACTTAGTAAATGCCATCGGTTTAGACAAATTAAACCACGCTGCAGTGGCTGTGATCTTAA
>NZ_CALHIF010000033.1 GCF_938030755.1 uncultured Granulicatella sp.
TTCCGTATGCTTGGCTTAATTCATACACACAATCATCCAACTCTTGAACCAACTCTTCTGAAAGTTCTAACGGTTGTTCCTTGATTCTTGTCGTTTCCTCTATTGCAAGTTGTAATAATTCCGCAAGCTCTTGTTTTGCTTTCTTCTTCTGGAACTGAAGCAGCCATAGATAAATAATGATAATTCCTACTTGCACCCCTAGAAATGGTAGGATGAACCAAACGAAGCCGCTGACGGTTGGAAAGCCTTCAAAAAAGACATACAAGAAACGCAATCCAAGCACTAAAGATAAAATGCTACTCGCGAGCACAACCCATTTGAGCGCCAGTTTAGAAGTTCCCCATTCTGATTCTGGTAAATCCTTTCTTGTTGGATTTATCTCTCGCAGTAGTTGTTTTAGTCGACGAATTCTGAAATCTTCTCCTCTCTCATTCTTTTGACTAGATTCAGCATCTTGCTTCAAAGCACACATAAAATATTTTAACAGTAAAGCGTCCTGCGAAAGAGAACTTCGATTCACGCCCTCTAATTTAGAAAGAATCGTATAGGCAACAGTGATAAATTTGGTTGTTTCTTCTTGTCTAGAGAAACGAATAAATCCGTTGCAAAAAAGTATTCCTAAAATGGGGATTCCCCAGATAAGCCATAAATAAAGAGTGGCATTCATCAAAAAGACAAAATACAGTAAAGGCGGCATAATAATCGCAGCCAATGTCAAAATTACTGTCCCAAAACCAGTCAGTGATAAAATGATCGCAAAAAACGCCAACAATATCGAAGCTATTTTCCGTCTCTTCGCATCCGTATACGGAACAGTAATATCTAAATTCTCTTTGGTTACTACTCCTTCTAGAAGAAACTTCAATCGACTCAGCTGGTTTTCAGATAGATTGTAGTAAAACTTGATTATCTTTTGATTTTCTTCCATTCTACCTTTTCTCCTGGTATATGATATTTCGACTCTAACACTTCTATAAATCTTTGAAGGTGCTTGATTTCTTCCGGAACATCCTCTACAGCAACATCCTTATACGTTGCAACTTCTGCACGAGCAATCTCAAATAGGTTATCAAACGCTCTTTTGCGTTTTTCATGAACACTATATAAAATCCTAAAATACAAAGTCCAAAGCATTACTATGGGAATTCCAAAGAAAGTGAGCATGATGACGCCCTCATAGTTTGACTTACTGAATGACCCCATGATTGCCAAAGTGACAAACAAACAAATGCTCAACAATACAATTCGCACGATACGAATCAGACAGTGACGGTACGGCACACCTTTTGGCAACTTAGAGGCGTCTTGTTGTTGTTCTGATAAAATATTCACTAACTGTAGACGTAATATAGAAATATCTTTTTGTGAAACGTTTCTTGGAAATAATCGTAATAATGACTTTATAATCGTTTCACCAGAATTGTCGTTGTTGAACTCATCATCATTTCCAGCCAAATCCCGTTTTAATTCTTTTACACTATTTGGAAGTTCTTCGTCGGTGAAGTTTTGCCATTCTAAGACTTCTTCTTTCGCTCTACGGACAATTTGTGCCTGCTCTTCTTTAAATGCCTTACGTTCCCATAGAGAAAGTCCA
>NZ_CALHIF010000034.1 GCF_938030755.1 uncultured Granulicatella sp.
ATCCAGTGTTAGAAGAGCGTATTTATCCAGAAAAAATCTTCGATACTCCAAAAACGATTATTTCCATTGCGTTGGCATATCCAACACTTCCAAAAAATAAGCCGGAACGTGTGAAAGGAGAGCGACGCGGAGCTTTTGCACGGGCTTCGTGGGGAGAGGATTATCACTTTATTCTTTCAAGACGCATGGAAGCATTAATCAATTACATTAAAGAAGAAGTTCAAGACGAAGATTCTAGGTTTAAGCCAATGGTTGACACAGGCGAATTAATCGATGTGCGCGTAGCAGAGCGTGCAGGAATTGGTTTTGTTGGCAAGAATGGACTTCTGATTACGAAGGAATTTGGCTCGTATGTCTACTTAGGAGAGTTGATTACGAATATCGAGTTTCCAACCGATGAAATGGTGGATTACGGATGCGGTGATTGTACGCGTTGTGTAGATTTCTGTCCAACAGGTGCGCTACTGGGCGACGGGCGTATGAATGCCATGCGTTGTTTGTCGTATCAGACGCAGACAAAGGGCTTTATGCCGCAAGAGTTTCGTAAAAAAATCGGGCATGTAATCTACGGCTGTGATATTTGTCAGCAAGTGTGTCCATATAATAAGGGAAAAGATTTCCACTTGCATCCAGAAATGGAACCATCCGTTGAAGAGACACATCCACTCTTAAAGCCACTTGTGACGATTTCGAACAAAGAGTTTAAGGAACGTTTTGGACAAATGGCGGGGTCGTGGCGTGGAAAGAAACCGTTGCAGCGAAATGCGATTATCGCTTTAGCGAATTACCGCGATAAATCAGCAGTTCCACTCTTACTTCGCGTTATGAAAGAAGATATGCGTCCCGTGATGAAGGGGACAGCCGCTTGGGCGGTGGCAGAAATCGTGAATGAGTCCAATCAAGAGATGATCGATTATTTTAACGAGCAAAAAGAAGCCGCAGTGAAAAAGAGAGACTCTCTGGAAAATCCAACGAAAGAAGATATCGAGTTAATCGAAGAATTAGAAAAAGCAATTGTAGTCTTACAAGAAAAATGTAGAGAAGAGGCAAACAAATGACGGTAAATCATATCGTATTATTTGAACCACAAATACCGGCCAATACAGGAAATATTGCAAGAACCTGTGCGGCGACGAATTCGCCACTGCACCTAATTGAACCGCTTGGATTCTCAACGGATGATAAGCATTTAAAGCGCGCGGGGCTCGATTATTGGCATGATGTCAATATTACGTATCACAAATCGCTAGAAGCATTCCTCGACTATTTAGGAGAACGCCCTTTATATTTGATTACAAAATTCGCTAACCATACTTATGATGAAGTGGACTTAGCCCGCGATGAGGAGCAATTTTTCATGTTCGGAAAAGAAACAACTGGTCTACCTGAAGAGTTTATGCGTGAAAACGAAGAGAAATGCTTGCGTCTTCCGATGAACGATACGCATGTAAGGTCATTGAATTTATCAAATACGGCAGCGATTGTTGTGTACGAAGCGCTTCGTCAACAACGTTTTGCAGGGCTTGAACTCGTGCACACGTATGACCATGATAAATTAAAGTAGGTGAGTCAATGGATCAGTCCTTATATTTATGTATTGTTTACGCCATTTGTACCATTGCATTTGTGATTTTGGCGGTGGTTTCAAAACCACTGTATGCAATCTGTGCTGTACTATTCGCCATCTCTTCAGTGGTGCAAGGTGTCCGCTATTTTAAAAAGAAGTAAAATTGCAAATTCGTACTGATTATGGTACAGTGGATGACAGTTAAATAGCAAAATTGATGAAAAAGAGAGTAGTTTTTAACCGAATGTATTAGCGAGTTGGAAGGGTGAAAGCCAACCATTCATTAAAAATGAACCGCACTTTTGAAATGATTATTTGAAATGTAGGATGATCCGGATTCGCCGTTACCGAGTAAAGTGGCTCAATTTGAGCAAGCAGAGTGGTACCACGGGAATTCTCGTCTCTATATGACTGTCGTCGTATAGGGATTTTTTTGTGTAAATGGATATCCGAGTATAAAAACTAAAGAAAAGGAGAACAAAGATGAATTATAAGAAAATTGTTGCAGAACAAATCGCAAAAACAGTCGGCGAGCATTTGAGCGTTGACGAAATCGTATCAATGATTGAAGTTCCTAAATACGCGAACCAAGGGGACCTTGCTTTCCCTGCATTTACGCTTGCGAAAGTATTACGTAAAGCACCGCAAGCCATCGCGACAGAAATTGTGGAAGCCGTTAGTGATAAACATATCGCACGCGCAGAAGCAATGGGACCATACGCGAACTTCTTCTTAGAACGTAGCGCTTTTGCCGATGAAGTCTTAAAAGAAGTCTTAGAACTTGGAGAACATTACGGGGACTGGGATTACGGTCAAGGCCGTAAAGTCGTCATCGATATGTCTTCACCAAATATCGCGAAACCAATGTCAATGGGACATTTACGTTCAACAGTAATTGGGAACGCGATTGCGAACCTTGAGAAAAAAGTAGGCTATAAGCCAATTCGTATCAACCACTTAGGAGACTGGGGAACACAATTCGGGAAACTCATCGAAGCGTACAAATTATGGGGTAGCGAAGAGCTTGTAAAAGCTGATCCAATCGCAGAACTCATTAAATTATACGTTCGTTTCCACGAAGAAGCAGAACTAGACCCAACACTAGATGACAAAGGCCGTGCATGGTTCAAGAAACTAGAAGATGGAGACCCAGAAGCGGTTCGTCTATGGGAATGGTTCAGAAGTGAATCCTTAAAAGAATTTAACCGTGTATATGACTTACTCGGCGTGACTTTTGATTCATACAATGGAGAAGCGTTCTATAATGACAAGATGGACGTTGTGGTCGATATGCTTGAAGACGCAAACTTACTAAAAGTGGATAATGGGGCCACAATCGTAGACCTTGAAAAATATGATTTACCACCAGCATTAATTAAAAAATCAGACGGCGCAACATTATACATGACACGTGACTTAGCAGCCGCAAACTACCGTAAGAATACCTATGATTTTGCCAAATGTATTTACGTGGTGGGGATGGAACAATCAAACCACTTCAAACAATTGAAAGCAGTCTTAAAAGAATTAAACTTACCTTGGTCTGAAGATATCGTGCATATTCCATTCGGACTAATCACATTGAACGGTAAAAAATTATCGACACGTAAAGGAAAAATCATCCTTCTTGAAGGCGTGTTAAAAGAAGCGACAGAACTTGCTTTGAAACAAATCGAAGCGAAAAATCCATCGCTTGAAAATAAAGAAGCAGTGGCTCACGCTGTTGGGGTGGGTGCGGTAATTTTCCACGACTTGAAGAACGACCGTACAAACAACTTCGACTTTGCGCTTGAAGAAGTCGTGCAATTCGAAGGAGAAACAGGTCCATACGTACAATATACACATGCTCGTGCAATGAGTATTTTACGTAAAGCCAACCATACTGTCGATACACAAGCGGCCTTCTCATTAACAGACGATGATGCGTGGGAAGTATTGAAACTCATCGAAAACTATCCAAACGTAGTCCGCTTTGCTGAAGAAAAATGCGAACCATCAGCCATTGCAAAATTCGTTATCAATTTAGCACAAGCGTTCAATAAATATTACGCACATACAAAAGTACTTGTTGAAGATGAAGCCTTCAACAGCCGTATCGCTTTAGTACAAACAACAGCAAGCCTTCTAAAACAAGGCCTAGCGCTTCTTGGCGTGGCTGCTCCAGATGAAATGTAGTCATTGACATCAAGTAGGATAAGCCGTATACTAAATGCACATATATAAGCAATGAACAAGCGCAGTAGTGGTTGTCCACGGGAGAAAGAAGAGAATTGTCGGTCGGTGCAAGACAATCCCCCACATCCGCGAAGTACACTTGGGAGCAATCCGTCAGGACGTCTCATCCGCGATAAGGATGCTCGAGTGGATGATGCCTGGCATCGTCAACAAGGGTGGTAACACGGTGAAAATCGTCCCTAATAGTCTTTTTGACTATTAGGGATTTTTTATTTACAAGAAAGAAGGGAAGAAACAAGATGAACATTATCGATGATTTAGAATGGCGTGGCGCCATCAACCAAATGACAGACGAAGAGGGCTTACGTGCCTTAACAAGCGAAAAGTCTGTATCCCTCTACTGTGGGGTAGACCCAACAGGAGATAGCATGCATATTGGACACTTAATTCCGTTTATGATTCTTCGTCGTTTCCAATTAGCAGGACATAAACCAGTTATCTTGATTGGTGGAGCAACAGGTTCAATCGGGGATCCAAGTGGTCGTACAAGTGAACGTGTGCTTCAATCAATGGAACAAGTTCAACACAATGTTGAAAAATTAACAGCGCAAATGAAGAAATTATTCTTCACAACGGATGAAGACCAAGCAACATTACGCCTTGTAAACAACTACGATTGGACAAAAGATTTATCATTATTAGACTTCTTACGTGACTACGGGAAGCATTTCAACTTGAACACCATGCTTGCGAAAGACGTTGTTGCAAGCCGTCTAGAAGTGGGGATTTCATTTACTGAATTCTCATACCAAATCCTACAATCAATGGACTTCTTGCATTTATTCAAGACAGAAGACGTGCAAGTTCAAATTGGAGGTGCGGACCAATGGGGAAACATCACTTCAGGGCTTGAATTAATCCGTAAAGTAGAAGGAGCAGAGTCTCGTGCGTTCGGTCTAACAATTCCGTTGATGTTAAAATCAGACGGCACCAAATTCGGAAAATCAGCAGGTGGTGCTGTATGGCTTGACCCTGAGAAGACAACTCCATACGAATTCTACCAGTTCTGGTTAAACCAAGATGACCGCGATGTGATTAAATACATCAAGTACTTCACATTCTTAGACCGCGAAGAAATCGAAGCGCTCGAAGAAAAAGTGGCTACAGAACCACATAAACGTGAGGCGCAAATCCGCCTTGCTGAAGAAGTCACTCGCTTCGTTCATGGGGAAAAAGCTCTAGAAGACGCGAAGAAAATTACAAACGCGCTCTTCACAGGAAACGTACAACAATTAACAGCCGATGAAATCGAACAAGGCTTCAAAAACATGCCAACATTTGAAAGTTCAAAAGAAAGCCAAAACCTAGCGACTTGGCTTGTTGATCTTGGCATTGAACCTTCAAGAAGACAATCACGCGAAGACATTCAAAACGGTGCGATTTCTATCAACGGTGAAAAAGTAACCGACCTCGAATTTGAATGGATAAAAGAACAATCTTTTGAAGAACGCTTTGTCATCGTCCGCCGCGGTAAGAAAAAATACTTCTTAGTGGTATTGAAATAATAAAATAAGTGCAAATATGGATGATTCTTGCGAATCCTATCAGATTTATTGATTATCACTGTAACGTTGCACCGGCGCAAGCCTTTAAAGCCTCAAAGAGGGCGTAAGACCAAAGACAAAAAAGGATTCACAGTGTGAATCCTTTTTGCTTTGTAGTCTTACCTCCGCAAGGCTGATTAGGATTAAGCGAATCACGAGTGATGAAGCTTAATTCAATCAGCTACTGCGTCTAACTTTATAAAGTACTTTAAGTACGGATTAACAATCCTACGCCCTCTTAGCACAGTGGTTGAATGGAATGAGTCTAGCTGTAAACAGCTATCTCATTCCTATTCAACTTTGTGGGGGAAAGAAAACGAAATGCTATAGATACAAATGTATCCATGACATTTCTGTCTTTCTCCCTCGTTTTTATGCTTCAATACGTTACTATGATGATAAAATCCGCAGTATTCTCCAGAATCATCCTTTGCCTGTTATATATAAAGTCACTTAGAAAATTATTCTTAACTAACCTGACGATAACGAGCAGTTCACAAAGTTCGAAACAAAAAAATGTTTTAAATAGATTTCCAAACCTGCTATAAACGCCTACATAATCATGTTTCAAAAGCAATTGTAAAAAACACAATATGACATATACGTTATATTGCAAAATAACTTTTTTATCAAAAGTCCGAATTTGTTGAATCTAAAACTCAAGATTTAGTGAGAGCATTTCGACTGCAAAACTGTGCACATTACCATTTAAAACTGCACCCGCTCAATCAATAGAAGCTCAGGCTATTTTACGTAAGATCCTTTCAATGCGGTAACCTTGCTTGAGAAGATGGAATTGGATTTAGATTTCGGAAAGTATATGGCTTCAATAGTGACAGTAACGTGTTTCGTATTAAAACGAATAAGAGGGCGTAGGATTTGTAATCCGTACGCCCTCTTTGAGTCTTTAAAGGTGAGAGACTTTGGCTCGAACCGGTACAACGTTACCGTCACTATGAAGATAGCCATAAGGCTTTTCCGAAATCCCCTTTTTTATTTATACTTTTTCCACGGTTACCGCATTGAAAATAGCATCGAAGTTATCCATGTTAATAAAGCCCGTCTGAGCTTCCATGGCATTGAGCGTACCTGCAGTCACTGCAGTTTTTAAAATGGTTTCTATGCTTTCGCCTTTTGCAATCGCATGCGCTAACCCAGCAATCGTCGAGTCTCCCGACCCAACTGGATTCACGGCGTTGACTTTGGGGATATTCACCTGGAAAAACGCTCCTTCATGTTTTGCAAGTGCGCCTTTTGATCCAAGCGAAACAACCACCCAATCCACCCCATCAAATAACGGAGAGTTCAATTGCTTCTTCAATTCTTCAACCGTTGTCGCTTCAGGAACTCCTAATAACCCAGCGAGCTCTTCTTGGTTTGGCTTAATTAAGGCTGGCTTGGAAGAGGCTTCTAGCGCAATCTTTAATGTCTTTCCAGAAGTATCTAAAAGTACAGGAACTCCGACTGCTGTGGCTTTGTCTATAATTGTTGCGTATAAATCATCATCCATTCCACTAGGTAAGCTGCCAGAGATTGTGATAAGATCGACTTCTTTTAACAAGTTATCGAAGTGGGCGAGGAAACCTGCTTGTTCCTCTGGTGTAATGGTAGGTCCAGCCTCTAAGATCTCCGTTTGAAGTCCTTCGTGCAGGATGGCAATACAATTACGCGTTTCCGACTGGATAGGGTAGAAGTTGTTTTGCAAGGCAACCTCATCCAGTTTTTCTTTAATAAAAGCACCAATGTGACCGTCCAGCAATCCTGTTGCAAGTACTGGAGAACCGAGTTGCTTTAAGACACGACTCACGTTGAGGCCTTTTCCACCAGGTGTTTTACTAACCTTTTGAGTACGATTCACCGTATCCATCTTTAATGTTTCGACCGTATACCCAATATCTACCGCCGGATTCATTGTTAATGTTAATATCATAAAATAGCTCCCTTCTATTTTCGATTGGATATGTTAAATATACCATATTTCTCGTATTTTGAGGCCCAAAGTTTGGTTTATTACAAAACTTTTTGAAGATATAAATACCGGTTTTAAAGGAATTACATATTTTCATTGAATCATTCTATAAAAAAACACACATTAATCTGTAATATTTTATAAATTTCTCCTTTTTTTGTATCAAAAAGGTCAGCTAATCGTCTTATGTTACAGCTTTGTTACAAGGTATTGTCAATTCAAAGAAAATCAACATCAGACTAAAGTCCTATGGTATTATAGTACCAAGTTAAGTTTTATTTAAGCCGAATCGGCTACTTCGAATATATAATTGATTTTTTATTGGAACTATTGGAGGGACTCACTTGAAGAAACGTTTATTAACAGTATTAGTAACAGGAACAGTATTAACATTAGGAGCTTTAGCACCAAAGGTTAGTGCGCAAGACTTTGACTCACAAATCAATTCAGTTAATTCAACAATTGCAAATATCAATGATAAAAAAGCTGCAGTTAATGCAACAATTGATTCATTAGTATCTGAATTATCAGGAGTACAAACTAAGATTGATGCTACTAAAGCTCAAAAAGCTGAAGCTCAAGCTGCAATCGACTCATTAAAATCAGAAATTTCTAAATTAGAAAAAGTAATTGCTGAACGTAACGAACGTTTAGAAGAACAAGCTCGTGCTGTACAAACAAACGGAGCTCGTTCATATGTTGACTTCTTATTAAATGCAGAAAACTTATCAGATATCGTTAACCGTATCGGTGTTGTTATGGATTTAATCGGTGCTAACCGTGATTTAATGCAACAACAAGCAGAAGATAAGAAACAAGTTGAAGCTAAAGAAGAGCAACAACAAGCTAAATTAGCAGAACAACAAAAAGCTGAGGAAGAATTACAAGGCTTACAAACAAAATTAAATGAAACTTTTGACAAAAATAAAGTTTTATTAGCAAACTTATCTCAAGAAGAATTAGCTGAAATTTCAAAACGTGATGGATTAGTAGCAGAAAAAGAAGCTTTCCAAAAACGTTTAGCTGAAGAAAAAGCAAAAGCAGAAGCTGAAGCGGCACGTATTGCTGAAGCATCTCGTCAAGCTTTAGCAGCAGAGGTAACGAATTCTGTTGCCACAACGACTTCTTATCAGTCTCCGACATCACGAGCAACATCTAGTGCTACTGCAGCAACAACACAAACTTCTAGCTACACTTACACAACTGGCGGAGGATTCCCAGCAGTTGACCCAAGTTACCGTGCAGCTTTAAACGGTGGATACTTCGGGCAATGTACTTACTATGTATTCAATCGTATGGCACAAGTTGGTACACCAATCGGACACAGCATGATGGGTAACGCGGCTGAATGGCCAGCATATGCTCGTAGCTATGGATACTCAGTATCTAACTCACCATCAGCTGGTTCAGCAATCGTGTTCCAACAAGGTTTAGCTGGTGCTGACCCAACTTACGGGCACGTTGCATTCGTAGAAGCAGTTAACGCAGATGGTTCATTATACATCTCTGAAATGAACGTACAAGGATTAAACGTAATCTCTTACCGTACAATTTCAGCAAGCGTTGCAGCTCGTGCGACTTACATCCGTTTCTAATAAGAAATAAAATAACCGTCTCCTGAAAAAGGAGGCGGTTTTTGTTTGCACAATTTGGCCCAACACACTTCAAGTATAATTTGACATCCTACACTAGATTTCCTATGATAACAATAAGTCAGAATAAAGGAGTATAAAATGAAAAAAATAGTTCAATTATCAATTGTCTTATTAGGTGTATTTTTTGTCTTATTAGGATGTCGTTCTGAAAGTAAAGCGGAATTTGCCTTAGAAGTTTCTATCTCGAAGCAAAAAGTAACTTACATGTACGACAAGGAAAAAGATTCGGTTTCCTCAGTGACGTTTAACATCAGCTATGATATTTCTAAGAACAAGGAGTACGAAGAAAAAGCACGTAGACAACGTGAGAAAATCGTAAAAGAAATGGATGG
Source organism: uncultured Granulicatella sp. (assembly GCF_938030755.1). Lineage (GTDB taxonomy): Bacteria > Bacillota > Bacilli > Lactobacillales > Aerococcaceae > Granulicatella. The sequence goes on from NZ_CALHIF010000034.1 coordinate 9,303, forward strand.
GATTGATGGAATTAAAGTCACTCAATCGGATAGTGAAAAGGAAATCGCATTTACCGTTGATGTTGATCTTAAAAAGTTCAAATATGATGATGAAGAGAGTCGTTCTAAAGCACCGATGCTCTATAGTAGTATTCATACAGCTGTAGTGAAGAAAAATGATCGTTATAGTTTTGAAGAATCCAAAAAAAAGATTTTAGAAGAAGGGTTTAAGGAAGTAAAATAGATTTCTATAAAATTGGATGCCAGTGAACGGCATCCAATTTTTTTAGTTAGGAATCATTTTTAAAATATTTATAAGCAGAGAGATTGCGCAATGCTACTGGAAGTGCTACAATCAACCTATAAAATAACATTTTCGGGGCAAGGTGAAATTCCTGACCGGTGGTATAGTCCACGAGCCGCTTGGCATGATCTGGTGTGATTCCAGAACCGATAGTATAGTCTAGATGTGAGAAAATGGCACTATTTCAACGAGTCTATTTGACGAGCAGTATTGGAAGGTCCATTTCAATACTGCTTTTTTTATTGGGATTGGGTGAAAAGTGCAATTTCCTTCGCCCTAAGAAGGAGGATGTACGATGAGTACAGATGTAAAAAAGTCGACAGGAGCAGCGACTAAAAAAATTGTTCTAGTAGGTGTTTTTGGTGCCATCAGTACCGTTTTAATGTTTCTATCTTTTAACGTGCCGTTTATTCCAACCTTTGTGAAGTTGGACTTTTCAGACTTACCGGTATTGTTGGGGGGCTATATTTTAGGTCCAGTTTATGGAAGTTTTATCGCCATTATCAAGATCTTATTGAATTTCGTCTATAATGGGTCGATGACATATGGAATTGGGGAAACGGTGAACTTAATAGGAAGTTTAAGTTTTATGTTACCAGCAGTCATTTTGTATCAACGAAATCGCAATTTTAAAACGGCGATTATGAGTTTAATCGTTGGGATGATTGCCGCTACAGTTGTCTTATTAACAGCAAATTATTTTGTGATGTTTCCTTTATATGCGACTGCTATGAATTTTCCAATGGAAAAAATTGTCGCAGCAGCTCATGCACTAAACCCTTATGTAACAGACTTAGCCTCATTAATGACATTTGCATTATTGCCATTTAATATCATTAAATTTGGGCTAAATAGTATTCTTGCATTATTCCTTTATAAACGTCTTGCAAGAGCATTAAAATTTGAACATTAATGAAGAGCCAGGGATTGAGCCTGGCTTTTTTATTTTGTAAAAATTTTTTCTATATAATATAGAAGAAAAGTGATGACGGATTCCAAAGTGTATGCCTAGTTTCAATAGCAATCTGATCTAAAATGAGGTAGGATAGATAAGAATGAGGTGAACCAATGAAAGGAAAAACATGGACCAAGCTGCAACTATCAATCGTTGCTCTCAGCGCCGTTCTCATGGGAATGAGTGGCTATTTAACCATTACACAAGGAACATTATTTGGATTAGCGGCACCGACCGTTTCCATTCTATCTATCTTCTTTAGTAGTTTATTGCTTTGGCTCTTTGTCGCAACGGACTGGCCGAGTGTTCTCTGCTATGTGATGTTAGGCATCGGGATGCTTCCTGGAGTGAATTACTCACAGATTTTCAGTCTGTCGTTTGGGAACACGACCTTTGTCTTTTTACTATTTACATTTTTAATGACTTACGCTTTGGAACAAACGCCAGCCCTTCGCCGTTTCGTCGCTCGAGCGCTCGGTAGCTCCTTTGCAGGGAAGTCTCCATGGCATTTTATCGGGGCTTTTTATGCCAGCGTTTTGGTCATTAGTCTCTTTATTTCGCCAACGATTCTCTTTATGATTGTCTTTCCGATTTACGAGGAAATCATGGTGGTTCTCGGCTTGAGAAAAGGAGACAGAGAGGCTTCAGTGCTTCTGATCGCACTTTTTGCCACGGTGGCAATTGGTACAGCGATGACGCCGATTAACCACGTCTTCTCTGTAACCGCGATGGCACTTTACAAGAATGGAACAGGAATTGCGATTTCCAATGCGCAATATATGATGATTGGAATTCCAGCCGGACTCGTGCTCTTTATTGCGATGGGAGTTGCTCTTAGAACCATTTGGAAAGTAGATTTGTCAAACGTAGAAATGAAACCACTCGACTCCCTCGACTCCCTTCCTGCCAAATCAAAACGCGAAACGGCAACAGTACTGATTTTCATGGGAGTGGTCTTATTATGGGTGCTACCAGAACTCGTCGGAGGATTCTTACCTGACGTTGCAGCCTTCCTGAAAACCGCTGGAATGGCATTTCCACCGATGATTGGGGTTATCCTGATGGCGATTCTGTCATTTGACGGGAAACCACTCTTATCGATTCAAGAAGGACTTCAAAAGGGTGTGTACTGGCCAAGTATGTTCCTAGTAGGAGCCACTCTTAGCATGGGAACTCTTGTTACAAAACCAGAATTAGGAGTCATCGGACTTCTTGAAAGTTCACTCGTACCTGTATTTGCGACTCTAGCTCCAATTCTTGTCGTTATTATCTTCGTCCTTTGGGCAGGATTGCAAACGAACGTCTCTTCAAACTTAGTCACCGTATCGGTCGTCACAACCGTATTAACGACGGTCTATGCGATAGGGTCTGTGGATGTACAAGCGGGGACGATTGCCTGCTTAATTGGATTTATGGCGAGTCTTGCCTTTATGACACCACCAAGCATGCCGTATGTAGCGATTTCGGTTGGCTCTGGTTGGACGAATGCAAAAGATGCCTTTGTATACGGAGGAGGCCTATTCTTACTCAGCGCTGCGAGTGCGATTATTGTAGGCTACCCATTAGGCGTCTTCTTTGGAATTTAAATGAGGAGGAAATCTCTTGTTAGAAAAACAACGCGCAGAAATTGATGTGATTGACCGCGATATTGTAGCGCTCTTTGAACGCCGCATGCAAGTCGTTGTCGAAGTTGCTCAAATAAAAAAAGAAAATGGACTTGCGATTCTCGATGCGAATCGCGAAAAAGAAGTGATTGCCAAGGTGCAGTCGTACTTAAAAGATGCCACATTGAAAGAAGAATTGGCAGAAGCCTACGAGACGTTGATGAAAGTCTCTAAGGACTATCAGAAAAAAAGAATGAATGACTAATAGAGCAAATCTCTTAGATATCACGTGATTACTGTAGATCTTTGTGTGGAGGTAATTCTATCTAAGAGATTTTTTATATTTTTACTGTATTAAGAGGAAATTCTGTCCCTTCAAGAAAAAAGGTGTTATTGGCAGGAGAAGAGTGCTAGAATAACAGTAGATAAAGGCATTGGTATAAAGGAGTGGAGGGACAATGGAGAATTCCTTAGAAATCATTTTACAAAGGACCAAATGGTTTAGACAAGCTCGATTTGGGATGTTTATTCATTTTGGGCTTTATGCGATTCCTGGAAGGGGAGAATGGATTCGCAGTAATGAACAAATGACAATTGAAGACTATCAACCCTATTTTGACGCATTTAATCCAAGCGAATTCGATGCAAAAGCTTGGGCGAAGGCCGCTAAAGAAGCTGGAATGAAATATGTCGTATTGACGGCTAAACATCACGACGGATTTTGTTTATTTGATTCCGAGTATACAGATTATAAAATTACTAATACATCCTTTGGAAGAGATTTAGTTCGTGAATTTGTAGAGGCAGTAAGAGCAGAAGGGCTTCGAGTGGGATTATATTTTAGTCTACTGGACTGGTATCATCCAGATTATCCAAAGTACGCAGATCGACATCATCCTATGAGAGGGAAAATCGCATATAAGGATGAAACAATCGATTTTAACCGCTATTTGGAATTTATGCATCACCAAGTAGAAGAAATTGTAACGAAGTACGGGAAACTCGATATTCTCTGGTTTGATTTTTCCTATGGCGAAATGTTTGGTGAAAAATGGAAGGCAAACGACTTAATACAACTTGTAAGAAAACATCAACCTGATGTGGTTGTTGACAATCGCTTAGAGACTTCTGGAGAAGGGTTTGGAAGCATTGCAACAGAAAAGATTCATTCTTATTCTGGAGATTTTGTTAGTCCTGAACAAATTTTACCCCATGAAGGGATTCGGAATTATAAGGGAGAGTTATTACCTTGGGAATTGTGTCTTACGATGAATAATCACTGGGCATATAATCCGTCTGACAAACTGTTTAAAAGCTCTAAAGTTCTTATTCGAAAATTGGTCGAATGTGTCAGTAAGGGCGGAAATATGGTTTTAAATGTGGGACCAAATGCAAGGGGAAGCTTTCCTCAAGAGAGTATCGATATTTTGCGTGAAATAGGACGCTGGATGAAGAAAAACGGAGAAGCCATCTATCAAGGAGAATTAGTGAATCTGCCAAAACCGGAATGGGGTTATTACACAAAGAATGGGAAAATTTTGTATGCTCATGTGTTTGAACAACCTATTGGTCCGATTGCGTTAACAGGGATCGATAAAGAGCAGATTGAACGTATGAGTTTTGCCCAGGATGGTAGTGAAGTGAGAATTTCCAATAGTTGGACTACTTTAGCTTTTCAAGACATTTGCTTTGCACAATATGGAGAAATTGGGGCTTACACCTATCCGTTACCTGATCAAGTGGACAGTGTTATCAAAATCGAATTAAAAGAAGAAATCTAATGGTATAATGAATGAGCAAAGGAGAGGTTACGTGTTAGAACACTTATCTTTTAAAGGCGAGTGGCGCCAGTATCAAAAACGCATTTTAGAAAAGAGCGATTCGATTATGGCGGATGGCCATATTCATTTGGTAGCGGCTCCAGGTTCTGGGAAAACGACGCTAGGAATTGAATTTATTCGTCGTAATAGTAAGCCTGCGATCATTCTAGTGCCGACAGTGACGATTCGCCAGCAGTGGGTAGATCGTATTCGTGAGGCGTTTCTGGATACGAAGAGCCTAGCCGATGAAATGATTTCGCAAAATCTGAAACAGCCAAAGACAATCACCGTTGCGACGTATCAAGCTTTGCACAGTGCTATCAATCGTCTGGAAGGTGACGCGGAAGTTGAGGATACGGACGATGTAGTCGAAACCGAGCATTTTGATTTTAAAGGAGTCGATGTCGTTAAACTCTTTAAGGAAGCAAATCTTGGAACATTGTGCCTTGATGAGTGTCATCACTTGCGAAATGAATGGTGGAAGAGTCTAGAAACCTTCCGTAAATCCTTTGCGGATATCAATGTGATTTCGCTGACGGCAACACCTCCATATGAAGGAGAGCCTGCGCTATGGGAACGTTATGTGGCCATGTGTGGGGAAATCGATGAGGAAATTACCGTTCCAGAACTCGTCAAAGAGGGCAGTTTGTGTCCGCACCAGGACTATGTGTATTTCTCCTTCCCGACGAAGGAAGAAGAGCAACAACTCGATCAGTTCTCTACGCAGAAGAGAGCCTTTTTGAAAAATCTATCCGAGGATTCGATGTTTTGCGAGGCGGTGAGAACTAGCCGCGCGCTCGATGGCACCATTTCGGAAGATGAACTCTTAAACGAGCCGAAGTATCTCTCGGCAACACTGATTTTTCTACGTCATAAAGGAATTGAGTTCCCGAAACATTTTCAACAATTACTAGGGGCAAGTCTTCTTCCAATGTTTGACTTGGCGTGGTTTGAAATCCTCTTACAAGGAATGTTATTCGACGTGCCGCATTGGTATGATGTATCCGAAGAAGACCTGAAAGAGTTGAAGAGTGAACTGAAATCTCTGGGCTTAATCGACCGCAAACAAGTACAGCTGCTTCGCAATAAAAAAATAGACCAGCTATTGAACCAATCTCTCGGGAAATTAAACGCGGTCCGAGAAATCTTTAAAGCGGAACACGAAACATTAGGCAACGATTTGAGACAACTGATTTTGACAGACTTCATTCGAAAGGACTTTGAGGTGCACTTAGGAAATCCAGATGTGCAGTATAGTCAACTGGGTGTATTACCTTACTTCGAAGTTCTTCGTAGAGAGCTTGTGGAGAAGCAATTAGACGTTCCTGTGGCTGTTTTAACGGGAAGTCTCGTCATTATCCCAGCAAGTGTGAAATCTCGTTTAGAAGCCCTTTTTGGAGCCGATAAGATTACCTTCCAACCGGTAGGACAACTAGACGAGAAGGACTATGTGAAGGTTCGTTTAGTTGGGGCACAACATGATTTAGTCAGCGCCGTGACACAGCTCTTCCAAGAAGGGCAGATTCATGTCGTGATTGGGACAAAATCTCTCCTCGGCGAAGGATGGGATGCACCGTGCGTGAACTCATTGATTCTCGCTAGCTTTGTCGGTAGCTTTATGCTGAGCAATCAGATGCGAGGTCGCGCGATTCGTATTTGGCCAGAAAATCCAGAGAAGACAAGTAGCGTTTGGCATCTGGTGTCGATTAATCTTGCGGAGAAAAAACTCTTCAAGAAGAAAGAAGACGAAGAGGATTTACCAATCGGAATCGATAGTCCAGATATGGAATTATTACAGCGCCGTATGAAGCAGTTCTTAGGGCTAAACTACAATGAAAATACGATTGAATCGGGTGTGGATCGATTAGACCTTGGGACTATCGAGTTTACGAAGAAGAATTTAACGAAACTCAACCAAGAAACTATCAGCCGCTCGCGTAACCGCGAAGAGTTGAGAGATCGCTGGAATGAATCCCTTCCGCTTCTAGAAGACATGGAAGTCTCTAATGAAGTGCAAGTGGACAAGGCGTTCTTGCCGACCGTTCTTCTAACAGATGCACGAAAAATTCTCACTTATGCGCAAGCCACCGTACTAACGGAATTTATCGTCTATTTAGTCCTCGGTTTTGTGAGAGGTCCTTCCCAACTCTTATATCCAGTGGGGATTTTATCACTCATCGTGTTAAATATCGTCTGGCTGAGATATTTCTTATATAAGAGTCCGTATAAACGACTCGAACTCTTTGCGGAAGCCATCCGAAAAGCCTTGCTTACATCAGGACATTTGCAGACACAAAACTGTAAGGCAAGAGTCGTTCGTGGGGATAAGAATTCGATTCTAACCGCCACTTATCTAAAAGGGGGAAGCTTGCGTGAAAAGGAACTCTTCGCACAGGCATTATCGGAATTCTTTGCTCCAATTGAGAACCAGCGCTATATTCTAAGAGCGACAACTTGGGTCAATGACCAAACAAAATATTTTGCCGTTCCAAGTATGTTTGATAAACGCAAAGAAGACGTCGTTGCCTTTGTAGCCAATATTGAAAAATACATTGGCAAGTACGAAATCATCTATACTCGTAACGTTGAAGGCCGTCATATTCTCTTAGATGCACGTCTGAACGCATTAGGAAATAAACAAGAGCGTACTTTCTCGAAGAAGAAAGTTACGTCTAAATTAAAATAACCCCATAAAGAATCTAGCCAGGAAACCGACTAGATTCTTTATATTTTTGCGGTAAAATCCTTGCATTCTCCTTCAAACTGTTGTAAGATATCTGAGTACGAAATTTTAATATTTGCTGGAGGGGTAGCGAAGTGGCTAAACGCGGCGGACTGTAAATCCGCTCCTTCGGGTTCGGCAGTTCGAATCTGCCCCCCTCCACCATTGGGGTATAGCCAAGCGGTAAGGCAACGGACTTTGACTCCGTCATTCGTTGGTTCGAATCCAGCTACCCCAGTCCTACAGGCACCGATTCCGGTGCCTTTTTTGTTGCCCATTTTTCTGCACACACCTTCTTCTTCCCATCCCACCGCCTGAAACCATTTGTAATTTTCTTGTTGACTGGATTTTGATTGAGCAGTTGAAAAAGATGTCTCGAAAGAGTTGAAAAGTTCCATAGTAGCAGTAATAGGGGATAGCGTTCAAAGTGAATTACGACCTCTTGAAAATTGATTTTCTAGAGGTCGTTTGAATCTTGAAAGAGCTTGAGACTTCGGCTCAAGCCGGTGCCCTATTACAGCTACTATTAGAAACTTTTCAATCGAAGAGACATCTTTTTCTTTTCTAGCACACCAATCATCCAAAATCAGTCAAAAAGTAAGAAAATTTACGAATAATTTCACGAATGCGCTAAAATTTCCTAACAATAGGAAAAGATTTTAGGTATAATAGATGCGAAGAATTTGGTATAGTCAAGTTGAGATGGAGGGGATTTTTATGAAACAGCGTCACCAACAGTTATTGCAACTACTATCTCGTCAAGAATGGATGAAAGGAAGAGAGCTTGCGACCTGTTTGGGTGTGAGTACTCGAACAGTTCGACTAGATATTGAACATATTAATCAAGAAGTGCCTCATATCATCCAAGCAAATCGTCAAAAAGGGTATCATCTTGTAGCCTTTCAACAAAACAGATATATTACACCATTGAATCTGACAAAGACTCCTCAGGATAATGAAGAACGCAGTGTTCATTTGTTAAAACAACTATTGTTTAAAGAGGATGGAGTGTTCATTGATCATTTTTGTGAACAGTGTTTTGTAAGCGCTAAAACTTTTGAGTTAGTTCGAATTCGTGTTCAACAAAAATTGCAAGAATATGAAGGTTTGTCATTGCAGTTGAATAATGGGTTTTTACAATTAGAAGGATCTGAAACGAGCAAAAGAAAACTGTATAGAGATCTATTAAAAAAAGAAGTGGGAGAGGACTTTTTAAATATCAATGAGTTCATGCAAGTGTATCCAGAATTGGATATGGAACATATTCAGTCAATCATTTGGGATGAGCTGAAGCAAAAACGTTATTCCATTCGTAAGTCACTGATGCCGTTTTTACTTCTTCATATCGGGATTGTTTTACAACGGATTAAAGTGGGACATACAGTTCAAGAATTCACGCAGGATGAATTAGATTTGGAAGTAGAGTATCAGATTGTGCGCTCTATTTTCTCCAAAATTCTAGAGGAAACGATTATTCCAGAAGCTGAAGTGGTCTCTTTTGCCAAACTTTTAAAAGCCTATCATAACTCTGACGCCGTTGAATCAAAAATTTCTTTTCGTGGAGAAATTGTCGATTTAGAAGAAGTAGTTAGACAAATAGGGAAACAGCTTTACAGAATAATGGGGGTTTCTTTTATAGAACAAGAGGATTTCACCATGCGGTTCCAACTGCATTTGCAAGGATTTTTAGAACGAGTACAGCTGGATTTGAGTTTACCTAATGTCTATGTCCAGACCTTTAAACGACAATACCCTCTCGTATTTGATACGGCCGTATCGATTAGTCAATATTTGATGTCAGTCTTTCAATGTGAGATGACAGAGGAGGAAATAGGATTTATCGCTCTACATATTGGCGCAGCGTATATGCAGCGAGTTAAACCGCAAAAATTACGTGTAATTCTCATTGCGAATACACAGTATCCACTCATTGCAGGGAGTGTTAATCGCATGAAAGAGCAGTTTTCTCATCGTTTAGATTTTGTCGTGGAGCAAAGTACATTTACTACCGATTTATCGGAATTCTACGATGCAGATTTGCTCATTACATTTGACCAAATAGAGTATACCCTCGAAATTCCAATGATTCGCTTAGGACTTTTCTTTAATACACAAGATGAAATTCAGCTGATAAAGGTGATGAATACTTTAGAGACAGAACAGATGAGTCATAAGATACGCTCCCAAATCGGAAATTTCATGAGTGAAAAGTTCTTTTATGCGAACATCCAGCCCAATACTCGGGATGAATTACTACGTGAGATGGGACAACATTTAATCCAAGAGAATATTGTTACGGAGGAGTTTTTAAACTCAGTTCTAGAAAGAGAAAAGTTATCTTCGACGGATTTTGATTATGCATTAGCGATTCCTCATCCATTACGTCCAGAAAGTAAACAATCGATGATTTCGATTGCCGTTCTGAAAGAGCCGATTCGCTGGAATCATTTTCCTGTTAAATTGGTTATTTTACTGGCACTAAAAGAAGAGGATATGGAGTTTATGCAGTTATTCTTAGGATGGTTAGGGAAGCAGTTAGATTCTCCAGAAAAGATGATGGCATTATTAGAATCTAAAAATGTGGAATCATTTATAGAAGCGATTCGATAGAAAGAAGGAGGAATGAGCATGGAAGGTATCGAATTAGTCTGTTTCAAGATGATTAGTGCCTTGGGGGCTGCAAAATCGAGTTTTATGGAAGCTATCCAAGAGGCTAAAGTAGGAAACTTTGACAAAGCTAAAAATTGTATTGAAGAAGGTTCCAATTTTCAAGTGGAAGGTCATGAAGCGCATTTTGGCCTTTTACAACAGGAAACTTCTGGAGAGCCAGTGACATTATCATTGCTATTGGTCCATGCAGAGGATCAATTAATGAGTGCAGAATTTCTAAAGATTACCGCGGAAGAAATTATTGCGCTATATGAACGTTTAGAAGCTATCAAATAATAGAAAAGAAAGGAGGAAATAGAGATGAAAAGGATTTATTTATTTTGTAATGCGGGAATGTCCACAAGTCTAGTGGCAAGTAAAATGCAAGAAGTTGCGGATAAGCATAATTTGCCCCTAGAAATAAAAGCGTTTCCAGATCCGAAACTAGATGCTATTTGTGAGCAATATCATCCAGATGTCATTTTATTAGGGCCGCAAGTAAAATTTAAATTTAATGCGGTACGTGAGAAATATGAACCAAAAGGCGTTCCAGTAGATGTCATTAATTTGGAAGATTACGGGAATGTCGATGGAGAACGTATTTTAAAAAGAGCTATACAATTATTGAAATCAAAAAAATAGGAGGTCAGTGACATGTTTTCTAAGTTAGAAAAAGTAATGGGTAGAGTTGCTGAAAAACTTAGTACGAACAAAGTGCTCGTAGCCATTCGTGACGGTTTCTTAGTAGCGACTCCATTAATTATTGTGGCATCTATTTTCTTAGTGATTGCAAACTTCCCTGTGCCAGGATACAGCGAATTTATAGCCCAATTTTTTGGCCAGGGCTGGGAAAAATCAATGGATGCGGTGATTGATTCAACATTTAGTATTCTTGCTGTACTAGGTGCTATTGGTATTGGGTATGCTTATGCCAAGCAATTAGATAGTGATCCGATAGCAGGGGGAGCATTATCCCTTGTCTGCTTCTTAATTATGACACCTAAAGTTCATCCTGATTTTGTGAATGCAACTACTAATAAAGTATTTAATGGATTTTCTCTTGGAAATCTAGGATCTGCGGGTATGTTCTTAGCAATGATTACAGCGATTGTTTCTGTTCGCATTTTCGTCTTTGTTCAAAAACGCGGTTGGGTCATTAAATTACCGGATGGGGTACCACCTGCAGTTTATCAATCATTTGCAGCGTTGATCCCAAGTATGTTTGCAATGTTCTTCTTCTTTGCAGTGTACTTATTATTCTCATTAACAGAGTATCAATATGCACATACATTTATTTACAAGATTTTACAAGCACCATTATTAGGTTTTGGTAGAAACATTTTCTTTGAACCAATCTATCAGTTCCTATCTACACTGTTCTGGTTCTTTGGTATTAATGGACCTGCAGTAACGAATACGGTATTTAATCCAATTCACTTAGCTTTAACAACGGAAAACTTAGAAGCGTTCAAAGCAGGACTCCCATTACCGAATATCTTTACAGGTCCATTTGGGGACTTCTTTGGTAACTTTGGTGGTGGAGGTAGTACTTTATCACTAGTATTCCTTATGGTCTTCCTTGCTAAATCTGAACGAATGAAAAAACTAGGTCGATTAGCCCTTATTCCTGGTATCTTTGGAATTAATGAAATGGTTACATTTGGTTTGCCTGTTGTATTAAACCCAATTATTGCAATTCCATTTATATTAACACCTTTAGTAAATATTGGATTATCAACGCTTGCGACCTTATGGGGAATCATTCCTTATACAACGGGGGCATCTCTGCCTTGGACAACGCCATTCTTCTTCTCAGGTTGGTTATCAACCGGTAGCATTGTAGCGGGATTCTTCCAAATTGGATTAATTATTATCGGCTGTCTAATCTACTATCCATTCTTTAAAGCATTAGATAAACAATACTTACATGAAGAAGAAAATGCAGGTATGTTAAAAGGCGATGAGCTAGATGATGTTGACTTAAACGACTTATCTTTTGATGATTTGTAATCTTTAAGAAGAGAAGTCATTAATTGCATAATGGAGAGGGTGGTATGCGGGAGACGGCATGGCCACTCTTTTTCATAGAGAGGAGTGAGGGTATGCGAGTGTTATTACTTTTTGATCAAATTCAAGCAGGATATGGTGGAAAGGAACGCGCAGATACGGAACTAGGATTAGAAAAGGGAGGAATCGGCTCCTTTTTAATGTTCAAAGATGAATTTACAAAAGCGGGATTAAGTGCGCTAGCGACGATTTATTGTGGACCGGATTATTTTCAAGCGCATAAAGAAGAGGTCATTCATAAGATTCATAATCTTATTTTGAAAACGAAAGCAGAGGTACTATTTGCAGGTCCGTGCTTTAATTATGATATGTATGCTCAAATGGCTGCGGAAATAGCTTTAGCCGTACAAGAACAAACGGATTGCAAACCTTATGTGATTTGTTCAAAAGAAAATGAAGAAACGATTGCGAACTTTAAAGATAAAATCATCATGTTAGAGATGCCAAAAAAAGGAGCAGTAGGGTTGCGCGAAGCCTTAAGTGGAGCCATTGCAATTATTAGTGGCGAAAAAGAAGCGCAGTTGCAACAATTTCAATAAAAGAGGTGAAGAGTCATGTGGGGAATGATTGCAACATGGAGAATGGCACTAGAAGGAATTCAAAAAGTAACTCCTATTCTATCTCAGGAAGGAATTGCTGGGGACGCTATTGAAGGAGCGATTAAAGAAGTAGAAGATTTTCCTTATTTTAAATCTGTAGGATATGGTGGACTTCCAAACGAAAAAATGGAAGTAGAACTGGATGCCGCTTATTTAGATGGAAGTCGTTTTGATTTTGGAGCAGTATGTGCGATTAAAAACTTTGCCAATCCTATTTCAATTGCTAGAGAACTCAGCCATTATAAAGTGAATAATGTGCTCGTAGGACAGGGAGCCCAAGAGTTTGCTAGAAGCCGTCATTTTGAAGAAAAAGAGATGCTGACGGACCGGGCAAAAATTCATTATCATAATCGCTTAAAGGATTTAGAACAAGAGCAACTTTCTCCATATGCAGGCCATGATACTGTAGGAATGGTAGCATTAGATACTCATGGAGATATGGTTGCTGGAACGTCTACTAGCGGACTTTTTATGAAGAAACCTGGCCGAGTGGGCGATTCTGCGTTCATCGGTTCAGGACTTTATGTCGATAGTACCATTGGTGGTGCGACAGCAACGGGACTAGGGGAAGATTTGATGAAGGGAGTTATTTCTTATGAAATCGTCCGATTAATGAAAGAAGGACATTCTCCTCAAAAAGCGTGTGAAAAAGCGGTAAGAGAGCTGGATGCTCTGCTTAAGAGAACCAGAGGGGAAGCGGGAGACATTTCAGTGGTTGCGATGAATCGAAAAGGCGATTTTGGCGCAGCGACGAATATCGATAACTTTTCATTCGTGGTAGCTACCAAATCACTAGCACCAACGGTATTTCGAGTACATCCACAACCAGACGGCACAATGTCTCATGAGCTAGCATCTAAAGAATGGTTGGAATCGTATTTAGAAGAAAGAATGAAGCCTTTGGAGGTTAAAGAATGAATCGAGAAGAGTGGATTAATCGGCTAAAAGAAGTACAACCGATGCTTTTTGATGGCTTAAGACGAATGGTGGCAATCCCTAGTATTCGAGGAAAAGAGGAGCCCGATGCCCCATTTGGAAGAGGTCCTAAACAAGCGCTAGAAGAAGTTTTAAAACTCTCTGCAGAATTAGGGTTTCACACTAAAAACATCGATGATAAAATTGGGTATGCCCAATATGGAGAAAATCGTTCAGATGGTGCCTATTATGGAATTTTTGGTCATGTGGATATCATGCCTCTTGGGGAAGGATGGAATTCTCCACCGCTTAGTTTAACCCTTCGAGAGGGGAAATTATTTGGAAGAGGCACTTTAGATAACAAAGGGCCCATTTTATCGAATTTGTATGCTTTATATGTGTTGAAGAAAAACGGAGTGACCTTTGATCGTCCCGTTCGAATCGTGTTTGGGACGAACGAAGAGACCGGATTTGGATGCGTGAAGCACTATCTCACTAAAGAAATTCCGCCGACTTTTGGGTGGACGCCAGATTGTAAATGGCCTGTTGTATACGGGGAACGTGGAAGGCTAAAAGTAAGAGTATCTCTGCCAGAATCAATGGTGGCAGATTTGTATGATTTTGCAAACCGTAAATTATTGCATACAAATCACCATGGTGAAGAGCTCGGAGTTGCTTATCAAGATGAAGACTTTGGGATGATGCAACTAAGGGGAGAAACCTTTGGGATGGAAGAAAATCGACATTATGTGGAATGGACGATGTGCTATCCCGCCAGTTGCACAAAATCGGATTTATTAAATCAAATCACTCTGCATATGCCAGAAAAGGCGACATTAGAGGTCATTTCCCACTGGGCTCCAGTGTTATATGATAAAAGTTCTAAGTATGTCCAAGCGCTTCAGCAGGTATATACCGATGTTACTAAAAGTGATAGTATTCCTGTTACGACCACAGGGGGGACTTATGCAAAGATAATTCCAAATATTATTGGGTATGGGCCAAGCTTCCCAGGTCAAAGAGATATCGCGCATCTGCCGAATGAATGGATAGGGGTCAAAGACTTAGAAACAGATACGATTATTTATGGATTAGCACTCTTAGCATTATCGAACATGAAAGAAGGTATGAAATGACCATTGTAGAAGTATGTGCGGGAAGTATTGAAGATTGCCTCATTGCCCAAAAAGAAGGGGCTCACCGTATTGAATTAAATAGTGCGTTGTTTCTAGGCGGATTAACACCCAGTTTAGGAACATTGAAAACAGTGATCGAAAAAGGAGTGTTGCTTCCTATCATCTGTATGGTTCGCCCGCGCGGAGCAGGCTTTTGTTACACTCAGGAAGAATTTGAAAGTATGATGTTGGATGCAAAGCTATTATTAGAAGCAGGGGCAAGTGGACTCGCTTTTGGATTTTTGAAAGAAGATAAAACGATCGACTGGAATCGTACAAAACAAATGATTACGCTATGTCAGCAATTTCATGCAGAAAGTGTATTTCATAAAGCTTTTGATATTGTTCCTGATGTATATGAAGCGATTGAGGGATTAATTCAATTAGGATGCACGCGCATTTTAACAGGAGGACAACAGGCTAACATCGAAGAAGGGATCCCTTTACTAAAGGCATTGCAAGAAAAATATGGTAACAAAATACAGCTCCTTTGTGGGGGAGGTGTAACTAAAGAGAATATTCAATATTTAATACAAGAAACAGGAATTCATCAAATACATGGTAGTTTTAAAATGTGGGAACTTGATCCAACAACAAAAAATCATGGAATGAGTTATGCCTATCATGAAGGTGGAGACTACGAACAAACGAATGAACTTTTATTAAAAACCGTAATGGCACTTATTAATTGTTAGGAGGAGCTAAAATGGGCAAAAGAATGCTGAATTGTGTTGCGAGTGACTTTAAAAAAATGAGAGGGAACGCACTAAAAAAAGCGATTGAAGCAGCAGAAGGTAGAACGGTCTGTTGTGAAACGGTTTGTGTGAGACCGACGTTTTTGAATGAATTATCCAATGCAGAAATTGCAAAAGCATTTGGAGCGGATATGGTCTTGTTAAACGGATTTGATTGTTTTGATCCACTGATTTTCGGAGCAGAAGAAAGTGAAAATCCAGTGCAACGAGTTAAGGATCTCAGCGGCTTGCCGATTGGAGCCAATTTGGAACCAGTGGATGAACATGCAGAAATGTTAGAGTCCAGAATTGAGATTGCCACAGGAAGAAAATGTACAGCTGAAACAGTATCTAGGGCTGAAAAACTCGGTTTAGATTTTATTTGTTTAACTGGAAATCCTGGTACAGGGGTGACGAATGAAGCTATTGAAAAATGTATTTCGATGGCAAAATCCCATTTTACAGGAATGGTGATTGCTGGAAAGATGCATGGAGCAGGATCAAAGGAACCTGTTATGAATGAAGAAATTGCGAAGAGATTTATTCAAGCCGGAGCAGATATTCTATTAGTGCCAGCGGTCGGTACTGTACCCGGATTCACGGATGAAGAACTAGTGGCTATCGTTAAAGTGGCTCATGCGAATGATGCACTTGTATTATCTGCGATTGGAACAAGCCAAGAAGGGTCTAGTAAGGAAGTAATCGAACAAATCGCCATTCGCAATAAGATAGCTGGCGTTGATATTCAACATATTGGCGATGCCGGATACGGTGGGTTAGCAACCGTAGAAAATATTTACGCAATGTCAGTTGCGATTCGAGGAGTTCGTCATACGGTAGCTCGTATGGCACGATCAGTAATTCGATAATAAAAAAGAAGAGCACACTAGCTTTGAGGGCTGGTGTGCTGTTTTTTTTTGTAGATGTAATTAGTGAAGTTGAGTTCGCAAAAGCAGAGACTCAAGCCTTTCTTGCTTTGTCCGCACGACTTTACAAGTCGCTTACGGCAAAGCTCGAACCGTCATCGTCTCTGAGCGCTTTTGCTCACATCCTGTAGTTGAACTCGCCATCGCAGAAATGGCGTGCGTTTCCCGAAACGTCCGCAGAACGTTGCACGTTCCTTCCGGCGTTTCGGTCCAACGTTCCATTTCTGAACGCGATGTATCACATCGCGCAGTGGTTTATTGACTTTCTTTTCATCACTCGTGATTCAAGAAAGTCTAATAAACTTTGCGGGCGAAAGACTACGAAGCAAAAAGAACTCACACTGTGAGCTCTTTTTTGTCTTCTGTCTTTCTGCCTTATATCCTGTAGTTGAGTTCAGGCTCACAGGACTGACGTCCACTTTCCAGAAAAGCCGCACGACTGCAAGCAGTCCCTTGCGTTGTTCTGGTCCAGTGATTCAGTCCTGATCGTTCACCCTCACATCCTAATTATTTTGCAAATCCTCTACTTCGGCTACGGAGTAGTCTTTTTTCTCGAGGCCATCGACGATTTGTTGAAGGGTATCTTTTGAAACCCCAGCTGGTAATGTAATCAATAGACGACGTAAGCTTTTATCTTTTTCAGTATCGATAGTCATTACGTTTGCGATAGAAGCGTACTTGTTAATCACTTTTGAGATGTTTGCAAGGGCGCCTTTTTCACCGCCAGAGATAATCGTTAATACATAAGAACCATTTTTCACGTTCCAAGATTCTTGAAGCATGCCAAGGAGACTGCTGTGTGTCAAGATTCCGTAGAAACGTTGTTGTTTATCTAAAACAGCAATATATGGTAATTCTTTGATGGTAAAGAAAACTTTGAAGAAAGAACTATCTACACTAATAAATTTCGTAGAATTCTTAATGAGATGTGTAACAGGAAGGCTCATATCACCACCGTTTGCTTTATGGCGATAAATGTGCATTTTATAAATATTTCCTCTAAAGAAAGTTTCTGTTTCATCTAATACAGGCACACAACGATATCCGGATTCTTCCAAAATCGTAATGGCTTCTTCTAACGTGCATGATTCTTTAACAACCGTTAGATTCTTTTTTGGAACTACAAGAGATTTTAATAACATATTCATTCCTCCTATATATGTCTTTCTTAATAATAGTACCATTTTTTGAGAGAAATGTAACTAGAAAAGTGAAGAAATGATGAGAAAATGAGAATGAATAGAGGAGAAAAACGATAAAATGGAGCTTCTAACATTAAAGAACCATTACAAAATAATACTAAATCTTGATTTTTCATCAAAAACTGATATGATATCTCTATACCATTTTCAATAATGGGTAAAATCTATAGTTAAAAGGGGTTAACAAAATTATGACAGCTGATTCAGATGGGAGTTCGTTGGGAGTCCAGATCTTAATCATTGTATTATTAACTGCATTAAATGCATTTTTTGCTGCAGCGGAGATTGCGTTTGTGTCCATTAATCAAGGAAAAATGGCACAAAGAGCGCAAGAAGGAGATAAAAAAGCAATTAAAGTAATGCGCTTGTTAGAGAATTCAGATGAATTTCTCGCAACAATTCAAGTAGCGATTACATTTGCTGGGTTCTTCTCGAGTGCGTCTGCCGCAACAAGTTTCTCTTCACGAATTCAACCATTATTAGGAAACATTCCTGGAGCCGAAACATTAGCATTAGTGATTGTGACGGTTGTTCTATCCTATCTCACTTTAGTATTTGGAGAATTATATCCAAAACAAGTGGCATTACAAGTGGCAGAACCGATTGCGTTACATACTGCAGGGATTATTTTGTTTGTCAAAAAGATTGCAAAACCATTCGTTTGGATTTTGACGTTCTCAACAGGATTATTAAAACGAATGACACCAATTGAATTTACTAAGGTGGAAGAAAAATTAACACGAAGCGAGATGAAGTCTCTACTTGCCAATAGCCGTAACGACGGAGCGATTGATATTTCCGAGTTTGCGATGATGCAAGGGGTTCTTTCTCTAGATACAAAACTTGCACGTGAAGTGATGGTTCCTCGTACGGATACATTGATGTTGGATGTCGATGATGAGTTAGCGGAAAACTTAGAGATTATCTTGAACTGCTCCTACTCACGTCTTCCTCTTTATGAAGAAGATAAAGATACGGTTATCGGTGTGGTTCACGTTAAAGATGTCTTTCGAGCAGCCAGAGAGCAAGGATTCGACAATATTGATTTACGTGCCTTGGCGCATGAGCCAGTATTTGTTCCATCAACGATTTTCGTAGATGATTTATTAGTAGAATTTAGAAAAACGCGTCAACACTTGGCGGTATTGAAAGATGAATACGGCGGTGTTGAAGGGATTGTTACATTAGAAGACTTGATTGAAGAAATCGTCGGAGATATTGAAGACGAGTATGATGTTGAGGAGAAAGAAGTCGTAGAAATTGATGAAAACAACTCAGAAATTGATGCGGGAATGTCCCTCGATCGTTTCAATCAAATTTATCAAACGTCATTAGAGTCTGATGAGGTGGACACAATGGCGGGTGCGATTATTGAGAAGCTTGGCTACTTCCCAGATGATGATGAGGTAGTGAAGGTAAGATTCGAAGGATACATGTTACAACCGACAGAAATCGAGAATGATCGTATTCGTAAAATCCATGTTACCAAACTTTCTGAAGAAGATCTCGAGCAGATTCTTGCGGAAGAAAGTGAAACAGACGAAACCATTGAAGATGATGAATAACAAAAGGAGGGGGCAACCCCTCCTTTTTTGTGTGCAAAAAGGAATAGACTATTTTTTATGAGCATACAAAAAAAGAGGGAGGCCGCCTTTATGGATCTTCATGGTTTGTGCTGAAAAAAGAGCGGGCAATAGAGTTGCGTCTATCTTATAGATTCCTCGGATGCCCATTGCCGCTACTATAAAGATATCCGTAAAGATTTTAAGGAATTATTCTAAACAAAAACAGACTTAAAAGCACCCTTTTTCAAGAGGGATTTTAAGTCTGTTATTATTTTTGTAGCATTTTGAATGGATTTAGTTTCGCAAAGAGTGGAATCAATAAGATCCAGAAGACGATGTTTCCGATAGCGTGGTAAGTATCGAATAGAACGCCGTTTAAGTAGTAAATCCAGAAATTCAGACCGGGCATGCTGTATACCCAGAAAATCGAGATGATAAAGCCGTATAAGTAGCCCATAAGTCCTGCAAAGATTGGAAAAAGAATCCAAGCAAGGCGTGGAAATTGTTGTCTTTTCCGCCATAGTGGACGAAGAAGCGATGCACAAGTGCAGACGAGGGCAAAACTAACCATCTGATAAATCGTCCACGGTCCCATTGAAATAAGCAGATTTGAGATTAAAATGGAGAGGATACTGATGGAAACACCGTATCCCCATCCTAATTCTAAGGTCATCCATATGACGACGACAGTAATCGGTTGAACGTTTGGGAGAGCAAGCAGCCCAAGTCTACCAATCACGCAAAATGCCGACATCATTGCGATAAATGCGATTTTT
>NZ_CALHIF010000035.1 GCF_938030755.1 uncultured Granulicatella sp.
TTCGGACGAAAAAATCTACGCCAATCTGACGGACTTCATTTTATCAGCGATTCCCTAAGAAAAAAGAGAGAATTCATTTATCCATAGTTGGGGTTTGGATACTCTCTTTTGTGTAAAAAATTATTAGGAACATGACTTGCTTTATGTTATAATTTGATTATATTGAAAGTTCTTTGATGATTTGCAAATAATTTTATCCATCCCACAATATGTCCATGCGAAGGATTATGATAGTAATAGATCAGAGAATCCTCTCACTTGAAATTTACTTTTGCAATGAAATATCTAAAATTGCGGAAGATAAGTGTTTAAGATCTTCTATCAATCAAGGAGGCATGTATGGTGAATGAGGAGATAATTTATTCCCCAAAAATCAATGACCTTTTGCAGTCGGTTTGTTCTATAGTTGATTCCCCAAAAGAGGTTGATGAATATAATATTTTCTCTGTGCTTGAAATTTCTGATAAAGAAGTTATTATGTGCAGAATGTTAGCTGACTTGCTTAATCCCAGAGGGCAACATGGACAGGGGGATATTTTTCTGTATGTGTTTTTAGAAGATATAGTAGGGATAAAAGAGAAAGGAAAACTAGAAGAATATACAAACGGTGTTTTTGTGAAAAAAGAATATTCTACAAAATGTGATGATAATCCAAGTGGGCAAACAGATTTGGCGGTAGATTCAAAAAAAGACGATGGCAGAATTGATATTGTAATTTATAACAGAAAGTATTTTTTACCTATCGAAGTCAAAATCAACCATGAAGAACGAAACAATCAGTGTTTGGATTATTATCAATTTGCTTTTGATATAATACAGGATCGTGAAGCAAAAATCATTTATCTTACTAAGGATGGCTCTAAGCCTGCACATTACAGCAAAATGGGCAAAAACTGCATCTGCATTTCATGGGGAAAAGAGATACTTAATTGGCTTAGACATTGTCTGGAGATATTTCCCCACGGTGGAAATATCCAAGTAAAGAATATGATCAAAAATTACATGAATGCAATAAGTAGTTTCACGAATGAGAGAGGCGAAGAAATGACGGAAGAATGCAGGAAGATAATAATGGGGGACGGCAACGACGATATTGACAACATACGTGCCTGTGTAGAAATCACAAAAACGTTCGGATTAGTGCAGGATGAAATAATCAGAAAACTGTTTAGCGCATTCGACCAAGAAATTCAGAGCCGTTACTGTTGGGAAAAAGACGATCAAGAACCAAATGATTGGGAAAATATGGATGAAAATATGGATGGAGGATTTTTTGGGAATTTATTTGTTAAATATGGTTCTCAAAATCCATGTACCACCTTTAAAGTAAAACGTTCAAATTCGACGGAGTATTTTCGCTTGTGCATTCGTATACAATCACGAGTTTGGTGTGAGGTTTTAGACAATAATGGTAAACAAGTTAATAGAAAATGGATATATCTTCCGAGTGGGGTTCATAGCGAAAAACTTAGTCGCGTACAAGATGAAAATATACCAAATTTTTCCTCGATGAATATGTATGCCATCAAGTTATCTCAAGAAGGCTTCAGGAAGAGATTTGTTGATGAATCGTTGAAGAAGGTTGAAGAAGTCTGGGGAGACGAACTTTTATTCAAGGAGAAATTATAGGAGGTATAAAAAAATGAGCACTTTCTCTGGTCAAATACGCGATGACGAAGTATGTGACAAACGTGTGGAACTTAGTGTTCATACGCAAATGAGTGCAATGGACGCGGTGCTTTCCAATGGACGCGGTGCTTTCTGTAGACGAGCTTATTCATACGGCTGATCGTTGGGGCTGGAGGGCTGTTGCCATTACTGATCTTGCCAACATTCATGCATCCTCAGATGCTATGAGGTGTGTTAGATCCCGTTGTCGAGGAATTAAGGTCATTTTCGGAATGGAGGGCTACTTGACGGAAGGGGACTCAAAGACATCCATTCCGCACAATATTACAATTTTGGTGAAAAACAAGATGGGGCTTCATCATTTGTATGAACTTATTTCTCTATCGTATCTTCAATTTTATCATAATATGCCGCACATTCCAAAAGGTGTCTTGCACGATTATCGAGAAGGTTTGCTTTTGGGATCAGCAGGGCTGAGAGGGGAACTGGTTCAAGCTATTGCCCAACGCAAAAGTATTGATGAACTTGCTGAAATCGTTCATTTTTATGATTACCTCGAAATCCAGCCAAGTGCGAATTATGTTGGTCTTCTTAAAGATAGGAATTTTCCCAACATTACTTCTGACGAAGACTTGAAGGGGATAAACCGTAAAATTGCCGAACTATCGAAAATGCTTGATAAAATGTTGGTGGCTACTGGAGGTGTCTGTTACCTCAATCCGATGGATTCTATCAGCCGACACATTATCCGAAAAGTCAACGGAAAAGAAAATGATGATGTTCGATCGTCACGATTTCTACGTACCACAGATGAAATGCTGAAAGCTTTTGGTTATCTCGACGATGAAACAGCGTATAAAGCTGTTGTTGTCAATCCGAACCGTATTGCCGAGAGCGTTGAGTCGCTCAATCCAATCTCTACTAATGAACGTCATTTTCCTGTTTTTTCTGGTGCCGATGAAGTGCTCAAGAACGCGGCGTATCAAAAAGCTCATGAGCTGTACGGATATAACCTTCCAGAGATTGTGCGAGATAGATTAGGAAAAGAATTGGCAATTATAGTTGAACACGGCTATTCGTCGCTATACCTAATCCAACAAAAACTTGCTCAAAAAGTACGTAAGAATGGCTATGACACATGCTCTAACGGCTTGACAGGTGCATCTTTCATTGCGTATTTGTTAGACTTTACAGATATAAATCCTCTCCCTCCGCATTGGTTTTGCACTAAGTGTCAGTATAGTGAATTTATCACAGACAATTCATATTCCTCAGGATTTGACTTACCTCGTCGGGATTGTCCCAATTGTGGTACTCTACTTACTAAA
>NZ_CALHIF010000036.1 GCF_938030755.1 uncultured Granulicatella sp.
TAATCTTTTCCATTTATATGAAGCCAATCGACAAATGCATTTCCATAATTGTATCCAGCTGCAGCTACTAACACATTCATTCCATACTTCTTTGTTTTCTCGTATGCTCGTTTAAAAGCTTGAACACCAACTCTTATTGATTCTTCAGGATCTGTAATAGTATTTGGTGCTAATCCTTGAGATTCGCTACTTTGCATGACATCTCCACCATTACCATTACTTTCAACTTGTATGATCGCTAAAATAACGTTCGCTACTTCAGGTATTCCCTCTTCTTCCGTAATTTGTTTCACTAGTTTTTCATACGATAACACTTTCTCACTCAATCCTTTACGACTTCGTACATTAGTTTTAGAGGTAGAAGAAGAGGAATTAGACGTTACAACTCCTGTAATAGAGAATACGATGATAAAACAAATAAATACTGGAAGTAAAAGTAAAGTCATTCTGATAATCCATTTCTTCATCTTCTTACTCCTCTTCATCCCTATCAACTCGTCCGCCACCTTTAAATAAGGCTAATTCATTTTTAGAAGCGTATACGCTAAACTCATAGTTTGCCCCACCATCAATATTTAACAAACATTCTCCTACACCATAGCGTACTAGTCGTTCTAATTGTCCTTGACGAATCATTCCGTAAGATAATCGTTTTAACCGTTCGATAGAATCCGGTGGCATTTTGAAATAGAATCTGTTTTGAGAGAATGAAAAAACTTCTTTTAACGCAATAGCTTCCTCTGAAGAAACGACTTCAGGAGATAAACTATTAATTGATTGTGTCGCAAGAGTTACTCCAATAAACAACTTTCGCCCTTCACGCTGAAGAGTATTAATAAATCTTGTTTGTCGTATGTTATCCGCATTAATCTGATTATGGCATTCATCTATAATTAATTGCCCTCTAATAGCATCTTCAAATTTAATAATCCCTTCTTCTACTAGTCGTTTTTGTTTTTCTCCATTTCTTATTAATTCCGCCCACATGGAACTAGAAGCAATAAAGACTTGTGCATTTGTAATTCGTGGATCTAGTTTTCTAAGTCCAGTAATATCATAAAATACAATCTGTTCATCTTGTACATTAGAAATAGTTGTATATTGGTTAAACAACTTCCCATACTGATTCAAGAGTTTTTCGATTGTAACTTTGATTTTCCCATAGGCTTCTTCTTCAACTTTAGAAAAGTTCTTTTCTTCACGTAACAACTTCTCTTTTAATAATTCTTGAAGGTCTTCTAGGCGAGGATAAGTCGTTGCTGGATTTCCAGTATAAGGTAATCCGTTACCAAACCCTCTTTTTTGATACAATTGTCCTACTAGATTTTCAAAGCAGTCTATCTCTTCCGCCGTTGCTTCAGGTTTTAAGATAGAATACCATGTAGCCAATTTTGAAATGTGTTGAATATAACTAGAAGAATCATCAATGTTTCCTTCCTCATCAACACTAGTAGGAAATACTTCAAATACATTTATTGTTCCTTTTGTACCGTCTAATGTAAGTACTGTCCCATTAAAGTATTCTACTAATGTTCGATATTCTCCTGAATAATCAAATCCTCTAAGCATCGTTCCGATGGATGCCCAATGTGTCATAATCTTTTTAAGCAAGGTTGACTTCCCTGAACCCATACTACCTAAAATAATAGAATTATAATGTACACGATGGACATTATCGACTTCAAAGGCATCCCAAATAATCTGTCCATTTGTAAAACTATCTCCTATATACTTTCCTCTTGCGTCATGTAAAAATACATGGTTCGCAGGAAAAGTTGTCCCAATATTTCTTGAAGGAATATCTCTTCCAATTCGTTTGTTAGGTAGTTTTCGCTGACTAACAGCATCCAAGTACATTGATTGCCATTCTTCTTTTTGCTCCATTAAAAGAGTTGTTGTTTTAAAACTATGACGATCTAAAACAGATTTTGCATCTTTTAGTCGTTCTTGTAGCTCTTCTAATGTGTCCGCATGCAAATTGATTCTAAGTGTCATATACTTCACAACTTCTTTTGCTTTTCTTACCGCAATTCCTAATTCTCTCAAATCTTCAAATTGTTCTAAGGCAATCATTGAATCGTAAGCGTCTTTCTCATTGACATATCTTGAATACTGTTCTCTCATTGCTTTAGATAGATTTTTTAATGTTTCGTCATCTTCTTTACTAGAAAAGTCCTTTGTCACAATAGCGTTAGGAATATTGAAGACTTCACTTAACCAAAAGCCATTAATTTCAGTTGGTAATTTATAAACATATAAAGTTGTAGAGTACCCTTCTCCGGTTTTAATATACGTATCTTTAAAGACAATTCCCCCAATTGGTTGAATATTGCAGAAGAACTCTACGTTGTACCCTTCTTTTTCATACTTTGTGATTCCTTTAAATCGATTATCCTTTTTGATTTCCTTTTCAACTTCATCATAAATAGTTACTTTCTTTCCGTCTACAACTTCTTTAACTCTCTTCAACTGATGCTGAAGGATTCGCTAATCTAAATAATACAATTCGTTTTTTATCATTCGTGATTGGATATACGTTTAACTGTCCACTATACCGGAACATATCTTGACGATTTTCTTTCAGTTCTTCGATTGTTTTTCCATAAATGAAAATGAAGATTTCTTTATTATTGCTATCTTCATTAAAGACTTCCATTTCTGATAACGATTCATTTAATCGATACCGTTTGACTTCATCTGTTGTTTTATTTAATTGCTTACGATAGTATCGTTGCTGTGAAGATGTATCAATTGGTATATTCATCGATACGACTTTATAAGGCATTACATATAGCAATGATAATGCTTCATATAGATGGACAATCTCACTAATTTCAGATTGATCCATTCCCATCAGATTGTATCCACCTAATTGTAAGATATCCATATATCCATCTTTTAGACGGATAAATCCACCTTCTGATTCATTTAGAATCCCTTTTACTGGTAATACATCAGTCGCATAAAGAACTCGTTTTGTAGTAATTCTTTTGTTATCTTTTTTCTTTCCAAAGAAACTCCTTTTTTCTTTCTTTTGTGTTGTATCAAATCCCATATGTTCTCCTTTCTATTATTCATAAAAGACCTAGGTTAGTCCCCTAGGTCTTGGTACTCATTTAATACGCCTTCTTCTTCAAGCATGTGATAGTAGTTTTTATCTCTCTTTAAAATTAACCATATCACTTGATATCTGCGTTTATCAGGGTTCATTCGATTGCGTTTAATCGACCAAAAACTGATAAAGATACAAAAAACAATATAAAATGGTTGTAAAGGTTGATAAACAGCTGGAGAAAGCATATAAAACAATAAGCCAATCAATAACATAATGAAGATATCATTCAAGGTATACTCACCTATGATTTTAACTTCAGGAGTTAATGATTCTATATTTCTTTGATTCATTTTCTATTCTCCGTTTCCAGAAGGACGTGTTGGGTGATCCTTTGTTTTATTTTGATATTTTAAATGTGTTGTTTTATATCGTGGTGCTTTCAAGGTTACAGAATCATTTTTAGTATTTTTTTCAGAAGTTGTTCTTCCCATCGATGGTTTTATATTATATCGTCCTTGTACATTATTTAATCTTTCTCTTCTTTGTTTAGCTTGTTTTATAGATTCCTTAGATGCTACTAAAGGACGTGTTGGAGAGTTTGTATCCTCGTTATCTTTACGATTATTTGGATCTGAAACACCATATTTTTGTTGGTTTTTTCTCGCTTGTTCCTCAAATGCTTTTTCCTTCTCGTTTTCCTTTTGAACGCTTGGATTAGTCGTTACGACTGGTTCATTTGTCCCTGAACCTTGTTCCGCAACAGATGGAGTATCTTCTTTTTCTTTCATCTTATCATTTACAGCTTGTTCAAATTGATTCCGTTTTGAAGAATCAGAACCGTTTTTTTCTTGCTTTGAACCACCAGAAAGGATATCTGAAAGTTTATCTTTCCCTTTTTTCCCAGCTTTATACGTTGCTGAACCAACTTTTCCAAGTCCTTTGCCTACTAACACTCCAGCCTGAAGCATTCCAAAAGCTCCTAATGTAGTTGATTTTAATCCAGCGTCATATCCTGTTAATTCTTGAATAATCACTGGTCCATCTATAACCGCTAACGCAACCCCCATTTGAGCAATGAGTTTTGTAAAGCCGTTAATATCTAACTGATTAATTGCACCGTACACAATCCCAAAAAGATAAATCATATATGAGGATAGGACTACAGTTAAAAGTACATTTAGCACATTTTTGATAATCTTTTTAATTCTCTCTCCATTCTCAATATCCGATAATGCAAAAATATTGATTAACGTGTAGCTGTAAATCATTTCAAATAATAGTTTTGCGACTTTTAAACTTGTCATAACAT
>NZ_CALHIF010000037.1 GCF_938030755.1 uncultured Granulicatella sp.
ACTTTATGATCCAAGGTGGAGACCCAACTGGAACTGGTATGGGTGGCGAGTCAATTTATGGCCGTACTTTTGAGGATGAGTTTTCAAGAGAAGCGTTTAACTTATATGGAGCTCTTTCAATGGCGAATGCGGGTCCTAATACAAATGGATCACAATTTTTTATTGTTACAGCAAAACAAGTACCTGCTCAAATGTTAAAACAATTAAAAGATGGCGGATGGCCTGAAGAAATCGTTGAAGAATATGCTAAAATTGGTGGTACACCATGGTTAGATCATCGTCATACTGTCTTTGGTCGCGTCGTTGAAGGAATGGATACCGTTCTTAAAATTGAAGGCGTTAAAAGAAATGGACAAGATCGTCCACTTGAAGATGTAGTGATTGAATCCATGGAAGTAAACGCGTAGGGAGGTCCTATGAGCAAAACTTTTAGAATTGGAGATATCGTTACTGCAAAAGTAACGGGTGTACAAAATTACGGAGTTTTCTTAGAGCTAGACGAAGATACGCAAGGATTGATTCATATTTCTGAGTGTAAGCATGGGTATATGGATAATGTGCATGATTTTGTGGAAGTGGGACAGGAAGTGACGGCGAAAGTCATTGACGTCGATGAATTCTCAAATAAGATTAGTTTATCGATTCGAGCACTTGAGAAATTAGATGTACCAGACTTTCCACAACGCATTAAGAAAAATCGCAAACGGTACACTCCTTCGATTGGTTTTTCTAGCTTAGCAAAGAAACTACCAATATGGATTGAAGAAGCTCAAGAAAAATTTGTAAAAGATAAAAATAAGAGTTAATAGATTCGCTTTTTAAAGAATCTGATTGACGAAAATTAAAAATTTTAAGGAGGCATTCAAATGGGACATATTTCATTTGATTATTCAAAAGCATTAGGTTTCTTTAATCAAGAAGAAATCGATCACTTGCAATCTACTGTGACTGCATTAGATAAAGACTTGAGAGAAGGATTAGGAGCAGGGAACGACTTCACAGGTTGGATTAACTTACCACGTGACTATGACAAAGAAGAATTTGCTCGTATTAAAGAAGCAGCTAAAAAGATTCAAGAAGAATCTGAAGTATTAGTGGTGATTGGTATCGGTGGTTCTTACTTAGGTGCGCGTGCAGCCATTGATTTCTTAAACCACGCTTTCTATAACTATTTACCAAGCGATAAACGTAAAACTCCTCAAGTATTATTTGCAGGAAACAGCATTAGCTCAACTTACTTACAAGGGTTAATCGACTTAATCGGAGACCGCGATTTCTCAGTGAACGTCATTTCTAAATCTGGTACAACTACAGAACCAGCGATTGCTTTCCGTGTATTCAAAGATTTATTAATTAAGAAATATGGTAAAGAAGAAGCTGTAAATCGTATTTATGCTACAACAGACCGCGCTCGTGGAGCATTGAAATCAGAAGCAGCTGTGGAAGGATATCAAACATTTGTAATTCCTGATGATGTCGGTGGACGTTTCACAGTCTTAACAGCTGTAGGATTGCTTCCAATTGCAGTAACAGGTGCAGATATAGATGCATTAATGCGAGGGGCTGAAGATGCACGTGTGGCATACAGTTCATCAAACTTAAAAGAAAACGAAGCTTACCAATACGCTGTAGCACGTAATGTGTTATACCGTAAAGGAAAAGTGACGGAGTTACTCATTAACTACGAACCAACATTACAATACTTCTCTGAATGGTGGAAACAATTATTTGGTGAATCAGAAGGGAAAGACTTCAAAGGAATTTATCCTTCAAGCGCAAACTTCTCAACAGATTTACACTCACTAGGACAATACATCCAAGAAGGTCGTCGTAACATCTTCGAAACGGTCATTAAAGTGAGCAAACCAAATGAAGAAGTAACAATTCCTGAAACAGAAGAAGATTTAGATGGATTAGGATACTTACAAGGTAAAACAATGGACTTTGTAAATACAAAAGCTTTCCAAGGAACATTACTTGCTCATACAGATGGTCAAGTTCCAAACTTTGTAGTGAACATTCCTGATATGTCAG
>NZ_CALHIF010000038.1 GCF_938030755.1 uncultured Granulicatella sp.
GAAAACTATATCGATGGTGTAACGATTACTAAAGATGAATTTAAACAAAAAATGATTGCAAGTAGCGAGCTTCCAAAAACTGCTCAACCTTCTATTGGTCGTTTCGTAGAAGTATATGATGAACTTGGTAAAAACGGAGATTCCATTATTTCAATTCAGATGATGTGTTCAATTAGTGGTACTGTGGATGCTGCTCGTCAAGCAGCTGATATTACTGAGACAAACGTCACAGTAGTGGATTCAGACTTCACTTCCAGATCTATGGGCATGATTGTTAAAGAGGCCGCAAAAGCCGCACAAGAAGGAAAAACAGTTGAAGAAATTCTTGAAATTGTTGAAGATGCGAAAAAGCGTACTACCTTATATTTAACAGTCGTTAACTTAGATAATTTAATTAAAGGTGGACGCATTAGTCAATTAATGGGGATGTTTTCAAATTTACTTAATATTAAATTATTCCTACAAGTCATCCACGGAAAAATTGAGATTATTCAAAAAGGTCGAGGTTTAAAATCCCTTCAAAAAAAATATGATGAAATTTTTGAAGAAATGAAGGCTGTACCAAGCGGTATTCAAGAAATCGGAATTATGCATGCTGGTCTTAGCGAATTCAACGAGGGGAATATTCAACGTGTTCGAGAACTCTTCCCTAATGTGCCACTCACAATTGTAACAACTTCACCAATCATCATGAGCCACACTGGCGTTGATGCAATGGCCATCACTTACTTAGAAAACAAATAAAAGAAAGCAACTAATTCCGGTAAACGGAGTTAGTTGCTTTCTTATTAATTTAATAATTGTCCAATAAAGATACCTACATAAGTTCCAATAATGTATCCTAGCGTTCCTACTAGCATTGTAGGTGCTACAAATCGATGCCAACCTTTAGAAATTGCCATCGCAGCAGCTGTTGTCGGACCTCCAATATTCGCGTTTGATGCCAGAATAGCTTCTTCCACAGTGAATCCAAAAATTTTTGCACCCGCAAAAGTTACTGCCATATTCACAAAAACCATAATCGCACAGAAAACTAGTAATAAAGGTGATTTTTCAACGATTGCTCCAATTGAAGCCGGAATCCCAATTACTACGAAGAATAAATAAATTAAGAAGGTTCCAATTTCATTAGCACCATTAATTTTCTTAAAGTATTTAGAAAAAATAGTCGAACAAGCAACTGTTAATGTAGTTAAAATTAAGTACTTATTCGAAATCAATTGAATTAAACTGTTATTACCTAAACCTGATAACACTTCAGATAGAGTGAAACTAATAGTGACAATAATTACGGAAATTGCAAATACAAAAGCTACATCTTGAACGGTAATCACAGTATCCTTTCCATAAGCTTTTTCTTCTTCCTCTTTAACGCCTTCTGTATACGCAAATTTAAAATGCTTCTTAAAAAATCCAATTGAAGGAATCATCAGTAACACTAAGAAATAGAATACCATCAATAAATTATCAGCAACCGTTGCCGCTGAAATTAATTCTTTTGGAATATCAAATGCTGAAGAAACAGCCACAAAGTTAACTCCACCACCAATATAACTTCCAACCATCATTCCTGCAATATGGTTTAATACCGGAATTGATTTTGATAATATTAGATACCCTAAAAGTGCACCTAAAACTGTTCCTAGTGAACTAATCAGGAAAATAACCACTAATCGTCCACTTTCCTTCCAGATTTGCTTTAAGTCACACTGAAATAATAGCATCGGTATAGCTAATGGAACCACTACACCCCAAACTTGATCGTAAACGGGGGAGTCTACGGGAATAATCCCCAAGTTGCTTAAAGTTGCTGCTAATAAAAGTCCTATAATGGCACCACTAATTTTTGCAGCCCATTTATATCGATTTTCTAAAAAGATACTGATGGTCGCAATTCCAACAATAATTGACCACAATACCCACGTATTATTTGCATCAATCATAAAACACCTCTTCTACCTTTTTCATACAATTGAAAATACCATATATGGTATTTTTTATAAAAAGAGCAAAAGAATCATTATACTTGAAGTACTTTTGCTCTTTAAAATATTATCGTTGTTCATCTTCTTCATGAATTGATTTTAGAAGTTCATCAATGTGATTACCGTAATCGACTGATTCATCGCGTTTAAAGATTAATTCTGGAGTTTTATACAATGATAGACGTTTGCCTAATTCTCGACGGATTAGGCCTTTTGATTTCTCTAAACCACGTTCTGTCGCTTGACGCTCACTTGCTAATTTATGAAGTGTTGTGTAGTAAATGGTAGCAATTTGCAGATCACCAGTTACTTCCACTTCAGTAATCGTAATTTCTTGTACACGTGGATCACGAACCTTTTTAGATAAGATATCATTTACTTCTCGCAAGATTTCTTGTGACACACGTCCAACTCTAAAGTTTGCCATTTGGCCTCCTTTCCAACGAAAGAGGCACTGCAATCAGTCCCTCTTCGTTCAACTTAAATCATTAATTTCATCTTTAATGCGGTCTCGCACTATTTTCTTATAACGGCTTGACCTTCTAGCTTTGGCGTCCACTTCGTTAAGCTTCGTAAAATCTTACCGATTTTCCTCTCCTTAACTCCAGTGTTCCAAAGCTAAACAGTCGGTCTCGCACTATTTGTATAACGGCTTGACCTCCTAGCTTTGGCGTCCACTTCGTTAAGCCTCGTAAAATCTTCTTGATTTTCCTCTCCTTAACTCCAGTGTTCCAAAGCTGAACAGTCGATCTCGCACTATTTACGTTTAATCTCGACCATTTCGTATGCTTCGATGATGTCGTCTACTTTGATGTCGTTGTAACCTTCAATCATGATACCGCACTCGAATCCTAGTTTAACTTCTTTAGCATCATCTTTGAATCGTTTCAAGCTTGCTAATTCACCTTCGTAAATAACAATATTATCACGGATTAAGCGAACTGAGCTTGAGCGTTTAACAACACCTTCTAATACATAAGAACCAGCAATTGTTCCAAGTTTAGATACAGTGTATGTTTCACGAACGATTGCTTGACCAGTAATTTTTTCTTCGAATTCTGGATCTAGCATACCTTTCATTGCTGTTTCGATTTCATCGATAACGTTATAGATGATACGGTGTAAGCGAATATCTACTTGATCAGATTCAGCTTGAATTTTCGCTTGTGGCGTAGGTCTTACGTTAAATCCAATGATAATCGCGTTACTTGCAGTAGCAAGAGTAATATCGCTCTCGTTAATTGCCCCTACGGCTGTATGAATAATCTTCACACGTACGCCTTCAACTTCGATTTTTTGTAAGCTTGATGCTAATGCTTCAACAGAACCTTGTACGTCAGCCTTGATAATAACATTAACTTCTTTCAATTCTCCTTCTTTCAATGTAGAGAATAAGTTATCTAATGTAATACGGCTTGAAGCATTACGTTGTTCGATTAACGCACGTTTGGCACGTTCTTCACCAGCAGCACGAGCAGTTTTCTCGTCTTCAAATACTACAAAGCGGTCCCCAGCTTGAGGTGAAGCGTTAAGACCAGTAATCTCAACTGGAGTCGCTGGTAAAGCAGTTTTCACACGACGACCTTGGTCATTCACCATTACACGAACACGTCCAAATGTGTTCCCCACAACGATTGGATCACCAACTTTAAGCGTTCCTTCTTGTACTAATAATGTTGCGATAGGTCCTTTAGATTTATCTAAACGAGCTTCAATAACCGTTCCTAGTGCTAAACGGTTAGGGTTTGCTTTCAATTCTTGAACTTCAGCAACCAATAGAATCATTTCTAATAATTCTTCGATGTTTTGGTTGAATTTCGCTGAAATCTCAACGAAGATTGTGTCCCCACCCCATGATTCAGGCACAAGTCCTAAATCAGAAAGTTCTTGCATCACACGACCTGGGTTTGCTGCTGGTTTATCGATTTTGTTCACAGCAACAATAATTGGAACGTCTGCAGCTTTCGCATGGTTAATTGCTTCGATTGTTTGTGGCATTACACCGTCATCGGCTGCTACTACAATAACAGTGATATCAGTGATGTCTGCACCACGAGCACGCATTGTTGTGAAAGCCGCGTGACCTGGAGTATCTAAGAACGTAATCGGTTTTCCATCAATTTTGATTTGGTACGCACCAATATGTTGAGTAATCCCCCCTGCTTCTCCCGCTACAACTGAAGAGTTACGTAATTGGTCAAGCAATGTTGTTTTACCGTGGTCAACGTGTCCCATGATAGTTACAACTGGAGGACGTACAGTACTTTCAACGTTTTCAGAAGCTGCTTCTTCAAAATACACATCTAAATCAGAAATATCTTTTTCGATTTTTTCTTCAGCATCCATACCGTAGTCAGCCGCCAATAATTCAATAGCATCTTTTGATAGACCTTGGTTTAATGTTGCCATTACGCCTAGTAAGAATAATTTTTTGATGATTTCTGCTGGTTCACGTTTGATTTTCTTTGCTAATTCAGCAACAGTCATACCATCCGTGTATACTAATACATCTGGTAATTCATGGAATTTGCGTGCAGGAACAGCTGGTTTAGTTTTTTGTTCATCACGACGGTTTCCTTTTTTACCTTTTTGGTTGCGGTTTTTCTTGCTGAAGCCATCATTGTTAGAATCGCTATAACGTTGTTGGTTTCTTCTGTCATTATTACGATTGTTTCTTGGTGATTCAAAACGATTGTTGTTATTGTTTTGTTTTTGGTTATTACGAGGACGTTCTGCTTGTCCTTGTTGGTTTGAATGAGCTTCAGTACGTGCTGGTTCTTTCTTAAATGAAGGACGGTTTCCATTCGCATTTTGTTGTTTTTGATTTGGACGTTCTTGATTTCTCTTATCATTTTGGTCATGACGTCTTTGGTTGTGAGAATGGTTTCGTTCTTGATTTTGTTTTTGATGCCCTTGTTTTGGAGCGCGATCTGCTCTCTTCGTGAATTCTTGCTTAGGAGCTTCTTTTTTAGTTTCAGCTTTTTTCGCTTCTTGTTTTGGAGCAGGTTTTACTTCTTTCTTTGGCGCTTTTTCTGCTGGTTTAGTAGCAGGCTTAGAATTCCAAGCTCCTTTAATTTTTGAGATTTCAGATTCTTCCATAGTAGACATATGGCTATTGTATGAAATACCTACTTCTTTTGCTTTTTCAATGATTTCTTTACTAGCCACATTCAATTCTTTCGCTAATTCGTATACGCGAGTTTTCGACATAGTCTCACCTTCCTATTCGTTCATATCGTTAAATCCCTTCATCTTCAGTAGACTCTTTGTAAACCCTCGATCATCAATTAAAACGATAGAACGTCTTTTGCCAATCGCTAGAGACAATTCATCCGTTTCAAATTGCTGAACAAAAGGAATTTCATAATATTCACATTTGTTTTTGATTTTTTTAACCGTATTTGCACTACAATCTTTGGTACAAATCACTAAATTTCCTTTTTGTCTTTGAATACTTTGGATAACTTGCTCCTCGCCACTAATGAGTTTACGAGCAGCTGTTGCCATTCCAAGTAAATTCAAAGCTCTTTGTTTAACGAGCTCTTCCATCACTAAACAACTCTTTTCTTGCTTTTTGATGTTCTACATAAGCAAGAAGCTCTTCATAAAATGCATCTGGAATTTCAATTTCTAATTGTTTTTCAAACAAACGATTTTTCCAAGCTTTCTCAACTAATGTAGGTTCAAGAGTAATATAAGCACCACGGCCGTTTACTTTACCAGTTGGGTCGATTTGTGCAACACCTTCAGCGTTACGAACAATACGTACCAACTCTTTCTTCGGCATCATTTCACCTGAAGCGATACAACGGCGCATCGGAATCTTTTTCTTTTTCATCGTGCACCTCCTGTATTTTATTCTTCTTCAGAAGAAGCTTCTTCTGTTTCTTCAACGACTGGATTTGCTAAGTTTTCTAAATACTCTTCATAAGCCGTTTCAGATTTAATATCAATACGGTAACCTGTCAATTTTGCAGCTAGGCGTGCGTTTTGCCCGCGTTTTCCAATTGCTAAAGAAAGTTGGTGGTCAGGAACAACAACGATACAACCGTTATTATCCGAGTTAAATTCAACTTTCAACACTTGAGCTGGATTTAAAGCATTTTTAATATAGATTGCTGGATCTTCATTCCATTCAACAATATCCATATTTTCACCATTTAATTCTTCAACAATGTTATGAACTCGTTGCCCACGTGGCCCTACACATGTACCGACTGGATCCAAGTTAGCATCGTTAGTACGAACTGCAACTTTAGCACGATCTCCTGCTTCACGTGCAATAGATACGATTTCTACTACACCATCATAAATTTCAGGAACTTCTTGTTCAAATAAACGTTTTAACAAATCTGGATGCGTACGACTTACAAAAATTTGTGGTCCCTTAGTAGTGTTATCTACTTTAGAAACTAAAACTTTGATTCGTTGATCTGGTAAGTACTCTTCTGTTGGGATTTGGTCTTGTTTGGCCATTCCGGCAACGATACGACCAAGGTTTACATAGACATAACGGAAATCTTGACGATCTACAACACCTGTCATGATTTCATTTTCGTATTGAATGAATTCATTATAGATATTTGTTCGTTCAGCATCACGAAGACGTTGCATAATGACTTGTTTCGCTGTTTGAGCAGCAATACGTCCGAAGTCTTTTGGAGTTACTTCAAAACGAATTTTATCTCCAACTTCATAGGCTTTATGCTTTTCGTGCGCCTCCTCAAGACTAACTTCTAGTGTTGAATCGAATACATATTCAACTACTTCTTTTACAGCATAAACGTGCATATTTCCTTTCTTTTGGTCAAACTCTACTTCTACATTTTGTGCTTGTCCATAGTTTTTCTTGTATGCAGATACTAATGCTGCTTCTAAAGCTGTAATCACAACATCTTTAGAGATTCCTTTTTCTTCTTCGAGAACTGTTAATGCTCTAAGCATTTCTTTACTCATGTGTTTACTCCTTTACTCCTTAGAATTTGATTGCTAGACGAGCTTTCGCAATGTTTTTTCGTTCAATGGTAAATTCTTTTGTTCTTGTTTTGATTTGTACGTTCAATGTAACGGTTTCTTCGTCGACGGAAAGAAGTGTTCCTTCAAGGAATTTCTCACCTTCAATATTTTGATAAAACGATAAATGTACGTAAGAACCAATGACTGCTTTTAATTCTTCCTCGTTTCTTAATGGCCGTTCTGCACCAGGTGAAGAAACTTCTAGGAAGTATGCTTGTGGAATTGGATCAGGATTTTGAGCATCAAGAATCTCACTAAATTTTTCACTCATAAATGCACAATCATCTAAATCGATTCCACCTGGTTTATCCAAGTAAAAACGTAGAAACCAATTTTTTCCTTCTTTAACAAATTCTAAGTCGAATAACTCAAAGCCTTCTTTTTGGATCACATCTCTAGTAAGCTCTGTTACCGTCTCAGTCACTTTACTCATAGCCTCAACCTCCTTATTAATCGAGTCCATGTCGATAAAAAGAGTGAGCGTTTCCGCTCACTCTCCTCTCAACTACTATTCTACTTAATTAGTATATCATATCATTTACGAATTTCGCAACTATTCTGATATTAGAACAAATCATCAAATAAGGATAATTGGTTTTCATCCGGCAGATGGTCTAAGACTTTATTTTCTGTCATATAATCGATTAAAGTCTTTGAAACTTTACCTCGAGTAGCTAAATCTTTCTTAGATAAGAAAGGTTGCTCTTGTCTAGCCTCAACGATTTTATTCGCAACGTTCAGTCCTAATCCTTGAATCGCTCTAAATGGAGCAATCAAAGAGTCGCCTTCTATCACAAAATTACTTGCCTCAGACTTATCAACATCCACCATTTTGAAATAGAATCCACGTTCTACCATCTCGTTAGCAAGTTCAAGAACAGTTAGCAAGTTTTGTTCCTTCGCACTA
>NZ_CALHIF010000039.1 GCF_938030755.1 uncultured Granulicatella sp.
TCAATCATTTCTTGTTTTATTTCTGGAGGATAATAAATATTCTTCCCTCTTTTTACTATCTCTAAACCATAACGATCAATCAATTTAATCATATAGACAAGATTTCTAGCATTTATACCAAACGTATCTGCAAGTCGTGAGTAGCTAAATCCTTGTTTTCTGAGTTCATAAATTTGAACTTTATCTTCATAAGTTAATTTCATAAAAAAGCACCCCAAAAGTTAGATTTTCTGTCTAACTTTTGGGGACTTCAAATTACCATATATGGTAATTGCAGGTTTAATCTAATTCCATGCAAGCAACGATTTGATCCACATTCAAGATATGAGTGATGTTAGATCCTTCTTCTAAAAATACAAAGTGGTTATTCATTTGAATAGGGCTCTTAATCATACCGTTCTTCGTGAATGTAATTAAATTCCCAGCGTTATCGTATTTCTCGAAGTGGAGTACGATTGGTTTCTTGAAGTAGAAGCTGTGGTGAATTTGTTCAACCACGTCAATCAGTGGCATAACATTTGGTTTAAAGAACACATCTCTTTCTTCATATTCCTCTTGAGAGACTTGTAGTTTATTGATTAATGGTTTGATAAATGATGTGAATGGTGTTTTGCGTTGTTCCATTTTCGATACCTCCGAACATTTGTTTGCATACTTATTATACGAACAAACGTTCTAAAAAGCAATAGAAAAGAAAAATTTTTTCAAAAAAGTTGTGTTTCTTCCTATTTATAAAGTTTCGTTTTGCCCGAGAATACTGGTAAATTATCGTTTGATACCTAGCAAAAGAAAGTTTATAATGGTAAGGTAAGCATTTTACTATTCGTGAAAACGAATGGATTGGAGGTGTCACATGAGTCAAGAGATTCTAAATTCTGTTTTAGCGATTGAATCTGAGGCGAAAGCGTTGAAGGAAAAATTCGATGAAAAGCTTTCTGAAACGAAAGCAGCAACAGATCAAAGAGTGAATGAAGCAAAATCGAATATGGAACAATCGTTAGAAGTTTACGCTAAGGAGTTGAAAGAAAAAAATCAACAAAAGAGAGCGGCTTTTGAAACGAAAGTGAAAGAGGAAGAACAAGCAGAAATTCATGCGTTAACAGAACGTTTCAATAATCTGAAGCAGGATTTAGTTCAGGATACTGTGAAGGAGGTGTTGAAGAGATATGGCGATAGCTAAAATGAATAAAGTCATGTTAATTGCTCCTACAGAAAAGCAAAATGACTTATTAGATGCTATTCAAGAATTACAATCGTTAGAAGTAACCTCTCTAGAACAGGCAAAAGAACTATTTACACAAAAATCCATCGTTTTGAAAGATGCCGATGAACAAGAAGTAAATACTCTTCAACAAAAGTTCGAAGGAATTAATGCGGCGATTGCTTTTGTAGAAAAAAATCAAAAGCAACCCTCGATGATTCAACAGTTAAAAATTGCAAAGGAACAGTTTACACTATCTGAGCTTCAAGCGGAAGTTTCAAAGTGGAATACGGATGAGCTCGTTCAACATGTTGAAAATATTCGTTCTTCTTTACGCAAAAAAGAGGATGAATTAAAAGAACTCAGAGAAAAAGAAACGCTGTTACGTAAGTGGAGTGTTCTTGATTTTTATCCAAAAGATATTTTCAAACATCCTTATACGAAGACAAAGATGGGTGTCATTCCTCAAGCAGTGGATAATGCATACTTAGAAATTTTGAAGAATAGTGAACTAATCTCTGTTCATGAGGTGTATCATACGCGTGAGGAAATCGGACTTCTTGTGACCTATCCAAGAAAGGCACAATTAGAAGCCAAAACGGAACTTGCTAAAGCACATTTCAGTATTGTATGGTACGCCTTTGAAGAAGCTCCTTCTATTGAGTTGGAGAAAAATTTAAAAGCCCAACAAGACGTACTAGACGAGAAGAAAGCCATTCTGTCTTCATTGGAAGAGGAGAAAGATTTACTTCGTAAGTTGAAACTTTCTTCGGAAGCAAGTTTTAATGCATTGCAAAAAGAAAAAGCAAAAAATGAATTAGTGAATGGGGAACATGTTTTTGTTCTTCAGGGATGGATGACGACTAAAGCGGTAGAAGATGTAGAACAGCAATTAGGAGAAAAATTAGGAGAAGGAGAATATGTTTTCCTTCCACTCGAAATTTCTAAAGAAGAGTACGAAGAAGTACCGATTGTGTTAGAAAATAATGCATTTTTACAACCGTTTGAAAATCTAACAGAAATGTATGGATTACCAAAATATGGAGAACTCGATCCTACACCATTTACGGCACCATTTTACCTTGCGTTCTTTGGAATGATGGCTGCTGATTTAGGATATGGAGCTTTGCTGTGGTTAGGTACTTTTCTACTATTGAAATTTTTCCATTTTGATAAAGGAATGTGTAGAAACTTGAAGTTTTTCCATTTACTTAGCTACCCGGTAATGTTATGGGGAATCGTATTTGGTTCAGCTTTCGGGGCAGATTTACCATTCCAACCACTATCATTATCGAATGACTTAATCACGATTATGATTATTTCAATTATATTCGGTGTCGTTCAAATCATGGTCGGACTATCTCTAGGTGCCTACGCTAATCTTAAGAAGAAGGCCTATACCGATGCCTACACAAGTCATATTGGTTGGCTTGCGATTTTAACGGGTCTCATTTTGTACGTAGTTGGTGGAATGGTACTCAATATTTCTTGGATTGCAACAATTGGATCTTCGATTTCGATTATTGCAGCCATTGGTATTGTAGTTGTCACAGTACTAACTAGTGATAATAAATGGGGCGGCCTAGCAAGTGGGCTCTACAATTTATATGGAATCAGTGGATATGTAGCAGATATCGTTAGTTATACCCGTTTAATGGCATTAGCCGTTTCAGGAGGAAGTATTGCAAGTGCATTTAATATGTTGGTTGGATTTTTACCACCAGTTGCACGTTTTTCAGCAGGAATCATCCTTATCATTGCGCTACACGGATTGAATATTTTCCTTTCGTTCCTAGGAGCATA
Organism: uncultured Granulicatella sp.; assembly: GCF_938030755.1. Classification (GTDB taxonomy): domain Bacteria; phylum Bacillota; class Bacilli; order Lactobacillales; family Aerococcaceae; genus Granulicatella. Next base: position 3,005 of record NZ_CALHIF010000039.1, read on the forward strand.
TGTTCACGGGTTACGTCTTCAGTTCGTAGAATTTTTCGGTAAGTTCTATGAGGGTGGAGGAAGAGCACATAAACCATTCAAAACTTATGAAAAGTATATTGATATAAAACATCAAAAATCAGAATAAATGGAGGAAATATAATTATGACAAACTGGTTAACATTTTTCGCTGAAAATGGTGGAGGGCAAATCTTTGCTGCTCTAGGGATGGCAATTGCCATTATCTTCTCAGGGATCGGATCATCAAAAGGGGTAGGGATTGCCGGTGAAGCAGCTGCTGCCTTAATTAAAGAACAACCTGAAAAATTCGTTCAAGCATTAATCTTACAACTATTACCTGGTACACAAGGGATCTACGGATTCATCGTTGCCTTCTTCATCATGATTAACATGTCAGCTTCAATGACATTAGCAGCTGGTTTATACTTATTCATGGCAGCTTTACCAATCGCATTCACTGGTTTATTCTCAGGAATTGCTCAAGGTAAAGTAGCAGCAGCAGGGGTACAAATCTTAGCGAAAAAACCTGAAGAATCTACTAAAGGGATTATCTTTGCCGCAATGGTTGAAACTTACGCAATCTTAGGATTACTTGCTTCTATCTTAATTATCATTAACAAAGGTTAAGAGGAGGGGTATTCTTGAAAGATTTAGAGCAACTAAAACAACTTATTCTAGCGGATTTAGAAAAAGAATCAAAGCAGCGAATTGAGGTTGCTACTAAAGAACAAGAAGAACGCATCAATCAAATGAATGCCCAATATTCGCAACAAGAAATGGCGAAGAAAACGGCATTAAAACAAGAAGCAAAATCACAATACGAAAAAGAGCAACAGACTATTTTGAACGCAAGTAAAAAAGAAGTCTTGCGCGTAAAACGTGAACTTCTTGAGAGTGTATTTGAGGACGTTCTACAAGTAATGTCAACCTGGAATGGGGAAACATTACGTCTCTTTATCGAGTCAGCTATTCGCAAATTACCAAAACAACAACAAACAACTCTTACTTTTGGAGAACAAACCGTTTTTCGTTTGAGCGATGAAGACAAACTCGCATTAACTGCGCAATTTGCCTTCGTTCAAATCGACACAGCAACTCTTCCAAAGAAAGCAGGATTTGTGTTGAAACAAGAAGGTATCGAATATAACTATTTATTCGAAGCATTAATTGAAGATTTAAAAGAAGAATATTCACCTATCTTAGCTAGAAAAGCATTCATTGGGTAAGGAGGGATGGAATGAATGATTTAGCCTATTCAGGAGTGAATACGACCGTTCGTATTCTTGAACAGCAATTACTGTCCAAGGAACAATTGAATGGGATTCTCGTATCTAAATCCTTACAACAAGCATTAGAAGCCTTGCAAAAGACAAGTTATGAGGTAGATGTACAAGAAGTTCTAGAATCAAGACAGTTTGACCCCGTCCTAGATGCCCATTTGAAGCGCAACTATGATGAGGTGTTAGAACTCATTCCAGATGCATCACTTCTTGATGTATTCTCGATTCGTTACACTTACCATAATCTAAAAGTTCTTCTGAAATCGAAGTTCTCTGGAAAAGACTTAAAACATTTATGTGTACCGTTAGGACGTTATTCTCTCGATACATTAAATCAATTAGTCGAAACCCAAGATTCACTCGATGTCCCAGCCATCATGATTGAAGGTGTCCGTGAAGCGTATGCCGATTTTGAAAACTTTGGTCGCCTCGAAGCGGCGGATGTATTTATGGATCGCTACTATTTCAAACATCTTCGACTCATCGACCGTACCATGAATCAAGAGGTCATCCATCAAATCGTGAACATTATGATTGATTTGGAAAATATCACCATCTTAATTCGTGCCGCAAAGCAAAAACAATCACGCTCATTCTTAATTGGGGTATTGTCTAGTGAAGGTACGGTAGATAAGACATTATTAATCGATGAAGTACTCGAAAAGGGAACAGAAGCTCTGATTGACCTTTATCGTCACGTTCCATACTATGACAAGATTGTTGCGATTTTAGAACAGGAAGAACATCCAGTCTTTGCATTGGAATTATTAAAAGAAGAATTGATTTATCACATTCTGGAAGAAGCGACTTTTGAACCATTTGGACCACTGCCTAGTCTAGCGTATATTCATGCGTTAGAGATGGAAGTGAAAAACCTTCGTCTATTACTTGTTGGTGTGGACAATGAGTTTACTGAAGAACAATTAAGAGAAAGGATGCGACCAGTTTATGTCTCATAAAATTGCCGTAGTGGGCGACAAAGATTCCATCCTTCCTTTTAAAATTTTAGGGTTTGACGTGTATCCTTGCCATGAAGCGCAAAGTGCACGAAAGACGATTGATGAACTTGCTGGAGATCAATTTGGGATTATTTATGTAACGGAAGCTATTGCTAGTCAGATTCCGGAAACGATTCGTCGTTATGATGCAGAAATTTCACCAGCCATCATCCTCATTCCAAACCATAAAGGATCTTTAGGAATTGGAAAATCAAGAATTCAAGAAAATGTTGAAAAAGCGGTTGGACAAAACATCTTATAACCAACCAATCACTAAACTAAGGGAGGTACCTCAGTGAAGATCGGAAGAATCGTAAAAGTATCAGGTCCTCTTGTGACTGCTGAAGGAATGGAAGATGCGAATATTCAAGATATTTGTCGCGTAGGTCATCTAGGCCTTATCGGTGAGATCATCGAAATGCGTAAAGATATCGCATCCATTCAGGTATATGAAGAAACTTCAGGAATTGGACCAGGAGAACCCGTTGAAACAACAGGGGAAGCATTATCTGTTGAATTGGCGCCAGGGATTGTATCTCAAATGTTTGATGGGATTCAACGTCCCCTCAATAAATTTAAAGAAGTATCGCAAAGTGACTTCTTAGTCCGCGGAACAAACGTGGATGCTCTAGACCGTGAAAAAGAGTGGGAATTCGTTCCTACTGCTACAGTTGGTCAAGAAGTAGAAGCCGGAGACATTATTGGTTATGTACAAGAAACAAAAGTTGTACAACATAAAATCATGGTGCCATATGGTGTTAAAGGTAAATTAGTAAAAGTGGAAGCTGGAAACTTCAAAATTGAAGATACAGTGTACCAAATCGAAACAGAATCAGGCGTACGTGATTTCAACTTAATTCAACGTTGGCCAGTACGTCGTGGTCGTCCATATAAAATAAAGAAAAATACGGAAGTTCCAATGTTAACAGGACAACGTGTTATCGATACTTTCTTCCCAGTAACAAAAGGGGGAGCAGCAGCTGTACCAGGGCCATTCGGAGCTGGTAAAACAGTGGTGCAACACCAAATCGCGAAATGGGCAGACGTGGATATCGTAGTATACGTAGGTTGTGGGGAACGTGGAAACGAAATGACTGACGTATTGAACGAATTCCCTGAATTGATTGACCCAACAACTGGTGAATCTATCATGGAACGTACGATCTTAATCGCAAACACTTCTAACATGCCAGTAGCGGCTCGTGAAGCGTCTATTTACACAGGAATCACTATTGCGGAATACTTCCGTGATATGGGATATAACGTAGCTATCATGGCAGACTCAACCTCACGTTGGGCAGAAGCGCTTCGTGAAATGTCTGGACGTCTAGAAGAAATGCCAGGGGACGAAGGTTACCCAGCATACTTAGGAAGCCGTATCGCAGAATACTACGAACGTGCTGGACGTGTTGAAACATTAGGTAGCGATGGCCGTGAAGGTACCATTACAGCAATCGGTGCCGTATCACCTCCAGGGGGAGATACATCAGAACCAGTCACACAAAATACATTACGTGTAGCGAAAGTATTCTGGGGATTAGATGCAACATTGGCGCAAAAACGTCACTTCCCATCTATGAACTGGTTAACTTCTTACTCATTGTATGATCCAGAAGTGGGTAAATACATGGATGAGAATGTGCATTCAAACTGGTCTGAATTTGTTCAACATGCAATGAACACATTACAAGAAGAAGCAAGCTTAGAAGAAATCGTTCGTTTAGTTGGTCTTGAATCATTATCTGAACGTGACCGTTTAACAATGATGACAGCTAAAATGCTTCGTGAAGACTTCTTACAACAAAATGCGTTTGACGATGTCGATACATTCTCATCTCGTGAGAAACAATATCGCATGTTAGAACTTATCTTGACATTTGAAAAAGAAGCGCGCCGTGCGATGAAACTTGGTTCATACTATGCGGAAATTATCGACGGAACAGAAGATGTACGTGACCGTATTGCACGTTCAAAATATATTCCAGAATCTGAAATGGCTCGTTTCGATGAAATCAGAGAGCAAATTAAAACAGATATCGAAAAAACAATTCAACATGGAGGGATGACACATGCTTAAAGAGTATCGTACGATTAGTGAAGTTGTTGGCCCTTTAATGATGGTTGAACAAGTCGAAGGCGTTAAATATGATGAGTTGGTTGAAATCCAATTACAAAATGGTGAATTACGTCATGGACAAGTACTGGAAGTAAACGAAGATAAAGCGATGGTTCAGATTTTTGAAGGACCAAGCGGCATTAACATTCGTGATACAAAAGTACGTTTCCGTGGTAAACCATTATCATTAAACGTATCTGAAGACATGATTGGTCGTATTTTCGATGGAATGGGGAACGTCATGGATAATGGTCCAGAAATCCTTCCAGAAGCGACTTTAGACGTAAACGGACAAGCGATTAACCCAGTTTCTCGTGACTATCCGGATGAATTTATTCAAACAGGAATTTCTGCTATTGACCACTTGAACACACTTGTTCGTGGACAAAAATTACCAGTATTCTCTGGTTCCGGACTTCCTCATAAAGAGTTAGCAGCCCAAATCGCACGTCAAGCGACTGTATTAAACAGTGACGAAAAATTCGCGGTAGTATTTGCTGCAATGGGAATTACCTTCGACGAAGCGGAATACTTCATGGAAGACTTCCGTAAGACAGGGGCTATTGACCGTTCAGTGATGTTCCTAAACTTAGCCAGCGACCCAGCCATTGAACGTATTGCGACTCCAAAAATCGCATTAACAACAGCTGAGTACTTAGCGTTTGAAAAAGGAATGCACGTATTGGTTATCATGACGGACATGACTAACTACTGTGAAGCGCTTCGTGAAATTTCAGCGGCTCGTCGTGAAGTTCCAGGACGTCGTGGATATCCAGGTTACTTATATACAAACCTTTCTACAATCTACGAACGTGCAGGACGTATCGTTGGTAAACCGGGATCTGTAACTCAAATTCCAATCCTTTCAATGCCTGAAGATGATATTACTCACCCAATTCCTGACTTAACAGGATATATTACAGAAGGACAAATCATTTTGGACCGTGCTCTTGATAAACAAGGGATTCAACCTCCAATTAATGTATTACCTTCATTATCTCGTCTAAAAGATAAAGGTTCAGGTGAAGGAAAAACTCGTAAGGACCACGCCCCAACGATGAACCAATTGTTCGCAGCTTATGCGACTGGTAAACAAGCCAAAGAACTTGCAGTTGTATTAGGAGAATCTGCATTATCGAAAACCGATAAGAAATATGTAGAGTTCACAGAACGCTTTGAACGTGAATATGTTGGACAAGGTTTCTACACGAACCGTTCAATCCAAGAAACATTAGACCTTGGGTGGGAACTCTTATCAATCCTTCCACGTACGGAATTGAAACGGATTAAGGATGAGTTATTAGATGAATATCTTCCGGAAGGGGAGTGATTCCTTTGACACGATTGAATGTCAAACCAACCCGAATGGAATTGACGAAATTAAAGCATCGTCTTGTCGTGTCAAAAAGGGGGCATAAACTCCTAAAGGATAAACAAGATGAGTTAATGCGTCAGTTCATCGAATTAATTCGAAAAAATAATGCGTTACGTGATGCGGTTGAAACTCGTCTCGTAGAAGGAATGAAGAGCTTCGTTCTTGCGAAAGCAACATTAGAAGAAGCGTTCATTGAGGAGCTTGTGGCGATTCCGCCACAAAGCGTATCCTTAGATCTTCAAGAAAAGAACATTATGAGTGTATATGTTCCAGAAATGAATTTCACTGTGAAAGATGAAAATGAGGAAAGTGACTTCAAATATGGTTACTTGAACTCAAATAGTGAGATTGATGATTCTGTAGAGGAAATCTCAGATGTGTTAAATGATCTACTAGAGTTGACAGAGATTGAAAAAACTTGCCAACTTCTTGCAGATGAAATTGAGAAAACAAGACGTCGTGTAAACGCCCTTGAATATCGATTGATCCCACAATTAGAAGAAACGATTTACTTTATCGAAATGAAACTTGAAGAAAATGAACGCGCAAGCATTACCCGTATTATGAAAGTCAAAGATATGGGACAAAAATAAAATGAGGTCCTTAGCACTATTTGTGCTAAGGACTTTTTTGCATTTAAATTTTGTTAAACAATAAACAAAATGGAAACGGTTTAAAAAAGAGCAAAAAAGTATAAGTAAAGAGCAAGAACGTTCATGTGCCAAGCTTATTAAAATGCTAAAATTATTTATGTAAACGTTTTTATAATATTAAGGAGGGGTATTATGTATAAACATAAAAATATGGAGAAGAGACAGCGCTTCTCTATAAGAAAGCTCACGGTCGGAACTTGTTCTGTGATTATTGGGGCTTTCTTTTTTGGCACACTTCAACCTGTTTCTGCTAGTGAAGTAGCTGGAACAGAAGTCGTTGCAACTGCAACTGAAAATGGACCAAATCATGAAGCTGTACAAAATACTGAGGAGAAATCAGGTGAAGCGGTATCTGAAGTAACAGCAACAGACACGCAGACTCCTAAGAATAGCTCCGAAGAAAAAACAGTTACAGAAGCAACTGGAAAAGAAGCTACTGAAGCAACAGCAACTGAACATGTTGAAACGGGTAAAACTGAAACAGATGCTAATGCTGAAAAAGCAAAAGAAAAAGAAGATAAAACAGTAGAGAAAAAATCTGAAGAAGAAAAAGCTGCAACAGCTGCTACTGGAGAAAATAGAGAAGCAACTGAGAAAACAGCTCCAACGAAAGAGTGGGATTCTTCTAGTAGAGTAAAAGGGAAAGTAGAGGTTGTTGAAGAAGGTGGCGTTCGTTACAATAAATTAACTTCAACATCATCTAATGACAACGGAGCCAATGAAGCTTTATTCGAAAAACAAGGCTTACAAGCAGATGAAGAAGGAAATGTCAACATTGATTTAACTTTTAAAGCCAATACGGCACCTGCTGAAACTCGATTTGGTGTCTATCTAAAGTATAAAGATAATGACAACAACATCTTTGTAGGATATGACAAAGGTGGTTGGTTCTGGCAATATAAAGGACCAGGTGTAAACACATGGTATAGCAAGACTCGTGTAGAAGCACCTGCTATTGGTGAAGAAAATCATCTTTCTATTGTTTATAAAAAAGATGGTCAATTAAACGCAACGAATAATGGACAAAACTTATTTAGTACTGAGGTTGTTCCAGAGGCAGTGAAAAATGCTTTAGCGGGCATCAAGAAAGTTTACTTGAAAGCAGGTACATGGGGAACAGAATTAACTTCAGTATCGATTAAAGCAGATAACCAAGAAAATGTAAGACAAGATAATGAACCAAATAATCCAGTGGATGATGGTCTTGCTAGAAACGACCAAGATGTTCATTATGAAACGCTACAATCTGAAACATTAAAAGCGATTATTGATACTGCGTTTCCACGTGTGAAAGAATATGAATTAGATGGTAAAACATTAACAGGTCAAGTTCAAAAAATTGATAAAATGTCTATCAATGGCGTTTTAGTTAAACCAGAAGTTCAATATCGTAAAATTGACGATAAAACAGCTGAGTATGTGATGACAGTAAGAAATGATGATGAATTCATCAATGCTGAGATTACTGTTAAATTACAATTAGTTGGAAACGAAATGCATTTTGACGTTACTAAAGTAGTCAATAAAAATAACGTTGAAATGGGCAAACCGGTAGACAATGTTCGTAAACTCATTCAAACCATTGAATTTCCTGGGAATACACTTGTTTCAGTAGGATCTAACAAACAAAATGCCAAATTTGATGGGGCACAAATGTCTACAAACACTCATAGATCTGGAGATTACCATTTAGATTTACATTCTGGAAAAATGAATGAGTATACTTACGGATTTATGTATGGATTTGTTTCCTCAAATGAATTGTCAGCATCAGTTTGGAGTAACTCACAATTCACTTATCAAGGAAATGACTTTGCACGTTTGACTACTGCATTACAAAGAGTTGAAGGTGTGAACTACTTAGGAATTCAAAGTTCACCTTATTGGTATCAACGTGCTTATAAGAATTTGGTATATCCTGAATATACTTTAGAATTACCAAGTTCAAAAGTTGTCATTACAAAAGACTTAAATAAAGATAATGTCGTGGACTGGCAAGATGGTGCGATTGCATATCGTAATATCATGAACAATCCAAAAGGGGCAGAATCTGTTCCAGATTTAGTCGCTTATCGTATTGCGATGAACTTCGCTTCTCAAGCGCAAAACCCATTCTTAATGACCCTAGATGGTATTAAGAAGATTAACTTACACACAGATGGCTTAGGACAATCAATCCTTCTTAAAGGATATGGTAGTGAAGGTCACGACTCAGGTCACTTAAACTATGCAGATATCGGTAAGAGAATTGGTGGGGTTGAAGACTTCAAGAAATTATTAGCAAGAGCAAAAGAATACGGTGCTAAAATTGGTATTCACGTAAACGCTTCTGAAACATATCCAGAGTCTAAATACTTTAGTGAAGCTATTCTTCGTAAGAATCCAGATGGAACTTACATGTATGGTTGGAACTGGCTAGACCAAGGAATTAATATTGATGCTAGCTATGACTTAGCTCATAACCGTCTACAACGTTGGAAAGAATTAAGAGAAAAACTTGGCGCTGACTTAGACTTCATTTATGTGGACGTTTGGGGTAACGGACAATCAGGAGATAACTCTGCTTGGCCAACTCACGTACTTGCAAAAGAACTAAACTCTCAAGGTTGGCGTATGGCCATCGAGTGGGGCTTCGGTGCGGAATATGATTCAACATTCCAACACTGGGCAGCTGACTTAACTTACGGTGGATATACACTCAAAGGGATCAACTCAAATATCACTCGATTCATCCGTAACCACCAAAAAGACTCATGGGTGGGTGACTATCCAAAATACGGTGGGGCTGCAAATTATCCATTACTTGGTGGATATAACATGAAAGACTTCGAAGGATGGCAAGGTCGAAGCGATTACGAAGGATATATTCGTAACCTCTTCGAAAACAACATTATGACGAAGTATTTCCAACACTACAAAGTATCTAAATGGATTAATGGAAACCCAGTTGCAATGAGCGACAACGGTCAAAACTATAAGTGGACACCAGAAATGGAAGTACATTTAACAAATGACAAAGGGGACGAAGTGAAAATTGTTCGTCAATCTAATGATCCAAATAGTCCAGATTACCGTAAACGTGTGACGACATTAAATGGCCGTGTCATCGAAAATGGTGGTAGCTATTTAGTTCCATGGAACTGGGATGAAAATGGTAAACCTTTAACAGGTGACAAAGAAAAAATGTACTTCTTTACAAACACAACAGGAACAACTGAATGGACACTTCCTGAAGATTGGACTGGAGATAAAGTATACCTCTATCGCTTAACAGACCAAGGAAAACAAGATGTTGTTGAATTAACTGTGGGTGCAGATCGAAAGATTCAAATTACAGGAGACGCATATCAACCTTATGTACTTTATAAAGCCCCTCAAGGCAAGAAGACAATGGTATGGAGTGAAGGCTTGCATATCACTGACCAAGGATTTAATAGTGGAACATTAGATCATTGGGAAAAAACAGGAGATGCAGAGCATGCTGAAATTGTGAAATCTCAAGGTGCAAATGAAATGCTTCGTATTCAAGGAAACAAACAAAGAGTAACCTTGAAACAACGATTAACTGATTTGAAACCAAATACGAAATATGCAGTTTATGTTGGGGTAGATAACCGTAGTGATGCTCGTGCGGATATTACTGTTCGTGTTGGTGATAAAGTAATTTCAAATTACACGAATAAATCTATTGCGAAGAACTATGTACAAGCACATGCGCATAACACACTTCCGAAGAATGCAACGGTGGATAACACAAGTTACTTCCAAAATATGTATGTATACTTTACTACAGGGGATGATGTTTCTAACGTTACATTAGAACTTGGTCGTGATGCTGATGAAAAAGCAACTTATTTCGATGAAATTCGTGTGTTTGAAAATAAATCAGTTATGTATGGTGAAAAACATGATACAGGTTCTGGTAAATTCAAACAAAACTTTGAAGAAGTACCTCAAGGAATCTTCCCATTCGTAGTTGGGGATGTAGAAGGGGTTCAAGATAACCGAACTCACTTATCCGAAAAACATGAACCATATACTCAACGTGGATGGAATGGTAAGAAAGTAAATGATGTTATCGAAGGGGATTGGTCATTGAAGACTAATGGTTTATCAGGATATGATAAACTTGTTTACCAAACAATTCCTCAAAACTTCCGCTTTGAAGAAGGTAAAACTTATAAAGTAACTTTCGATTACGAAGCAGGGTCTAATGGGGCATACTCATTCGTAATTGGTAATGGAGAAAATAGCCGTCGTAGTAAATTAACGAAATATGATTTAGAAAATACTTGGGAAAAATCTTCAAAACCTAAGAGAGTAAGCTTCTACGTAACAGGTGAGAAAGGTGGAAACACTTGGGTTGGTATTTACTCAAATGCTCGTGGTGCCGATACAAAAGGTGACACAAATAATAACGAAATCAACTTTAAAGGTTATAAAGACTTCATGATGGATAACCTCGAAATTGAAGAAATCAAACTAACTGGTAAGATGATTGTTGATGATGCATTTGAAAAGAACACACCAGTCGTTAACGGAAATTACAAATCTGAATCTCTAAATGCTTATAAAGATGCAGTTGCTGCTCTATTAGAAGCTGAAGATGATATTAGTATTGAAGATGCAAAAGCTTTAGTACAAAGAGTACAAGAAGCAAAAGACGCTCTTCAAGAAAAACGTACAACTCCTACTTGGGATGATATTGAAGACGGAGGAATTGAAGCTCCTTATGAAAATGTAGATAATCCATACTATGCGTTTGATAATAATCCAAATACATTGTGGCATACACCATATGGAGTTGACAGTTTAGGACAATCTCTTAAAGTAACATTTAAGACTCCACTAGAATCAACTCGTTTTGAATATGTACCAAGACAATCTGGTGCAAATGGACGAGTGATGAGCGGAAGTTTAACAGTTATTGATGAAAATGACAAGGAACATCACTTTAGCTTCCAAGGTTGGAGAAATGATGCTAAGACGAAAGTTGTTAATTTTGGTGCTCCAATTAAAGTGAAGAAAGCTATCTTTACTGGTAATGAAACTTATGGGGACTATGGACATATTTCTGCTGCAGAATTACGTTTTGTATTACCAGTAGAAGCCGATACTCCAGTAGATGAGTCAGCGCTTAAAGCAGAAATCGATCGAGTAAGTAAAATTGACCGTAAAGAAGTGAAAGAATACTTAGCTGGTCTCATTGCTTATAAAGAAGGACTTGCTGGACAAAATCTATTGACACCAAATGCGGTTCAACGATTAGTGGAAGAGTTGAAAGAAGTGAAGGAAACGGAAGAGCCTCAACCAAATCCGGACCCAGAGAAACCAACTCCAGATCCAGAGAAACCAACTCCAGATCCAGAGAAACCAACTCCAGATCCAGAGAAGCCAACTCCAGATCCAGAGAAACCAACTCCGGATCCAGAGAAACCAACTCCAAATCCAGAAAAACCAACGCCAGATCAACCAGCTGTAGAATTACCTCTTTACGAAACAGATGGTGTGAAGGTAACAGTTGATAAGGAAAAAGGTATTGCGAAATTCGAAGACGAAAACGGAGATACGCCAGTAGTCGTTGAAGTACCAACTAAACTTCTTGATAAGAACATCAAGAAACTTAAAGTTGAAAAAGTGAACGAAACAATTAAAGGTCTTGAAGGAAAAGAATATCAAGGTTATGAAATTACTTTCGTTGACAAAGATGATAAACCAGTTCGTGTTGAAGGGGATGCGAAAGTCACATTCCCTGTTGCTAAAGAAGTAGATGGAGCTTACTTCGTAACAAGTGATACGAAAGAAGTGAAAGAAAAAGTTGCATTCTCTAATGGAGAAAACAATGTTGTTACACTTAACGTTAAACACTTCAGTTTATACGCAGTTACATTTAAAGTTGCTGCTAGTGAAACTCCAGCAACTCCAACTACTCCAGCAACACCTACTACACAAGTTTCACCAGCAACACCAGCTGCTCCAAGTGAAAAACCAGGAGAAAATAAACCAGCTCCAGTTTCACCAGCAGCAGGCCAAGCAAAAGAAACATTACCAAATACAGGGGTAGCAGATGCAACTCCAGGAATCCTTGGAGGAATTCTTGCAGCTCTTGGTGGATTAGGCCTAGCCGTTCCTAAAAAAGGTAAAAGAGACTAGGAACAAACGAAAACATCGAATGCATTGGACACTCCTAATCGGTCCAAAGCATTTGTAAAAGTAGTCTGCCCTCAAACCGGTTCACAATGTGAGCCGGTTTTCTCCTTTAAAAAAGCAAAATGTTGCAAAATTATTTGAAATAGCGTAAAATTTATCTATTCAATGAAGAGAACAACTTGTGTAAATATACTTTGTAGAGAGCCGATTGTAGGTGGAAGGTTGGCAGTCCCTATTTATAATGAGAATCATCTCTTGGAAACTTTTCTGAAATACATGATAGATTAAGAAGGGTCGCTTAAATGGCGTTAACAATTTACCTAGGCAAATGAATGTCATTTGTAAATATGGGTGGTACCGCGGAATTGATTTCGCCCCTGCTGTTTGCAGGGGCTTTTTTTATGTTTTTAGGAAAAATGATTGCAATAGAAAATAAGGAGGAAATTTGATGAAAATGAAAGAAACCTTACAAATTGGGAAAACAGAATTCCCAATGCGTGGGAATTTACCAACAAAAGAAGTAGAGTATCAAAAAGAATGGGAAGAAGCTGATGTTTATGGACAACGTCAAGCGAAGAATGAAGGAAAACCATCATTCGTTCTTCATGATGGGCCACCTTATGCTAATGGTGCTGTTCATATGGGACATGCTTTAAATAAAATTTCTAAGGATTTTATTGTTCGTAGTAAATCAATGAGCGGGTTCCGTGCGCCGTATGTACCAGGATGGGATACACACGGACTTCCAATAGAGCAAGCTCTTGCGAATGCTGAAGGGGTTGACCGTAAAAAATTATCGATTGCTGAATTCCGTAAATTATGTGCGGAGTACGCATTACGTCAAGTGGACAACCAACGTGCAGATTTCAAACGTTTAGGGGTTACAGGTACATGGGATAAACCATACTTAACACTTCAACCTGAATTCGAAGCAGAACAAATTCGTGTATTTGGTAAAATGGCTGAGAATGGCTATATTTACAAAGGGTTAAAACCAATTTACTGGTCTCCATCAAGTGAATCTTCACTTGCAGAAGCAGAAATTGAATATAAAGATGTAGAAAGTCCATCAATTTTCGTAGCGTTCAAAGTGAAAGACGGAAAAGGTGTTGTTTCAGAAGATGCATCATTTGTTATTTGGACAACAACTCCTTGGACACTTCCTGCAAACTTAGGAATCTTCGTGCATCCTGACTATGTATATGCAGAAGTGAAAACAGACAAAGGTACTTTTGTAGTCGCAAAAGAACTTGTGAACTCTCTTGCTGAAACATTAGGTTGGGAATCTGTTGAAGTATTAAAAGAATTCCGTGGAACTGAATTGGAATATGCGACAGCATGGCATCCATTCTACGAACGTGAATCACTTGTAATGCTTGGAGACTACGTAACGCTTGATGCCGGTACTGGTTTAGTCCACTCAGCTCCTGGACACGGGGAAGACGACTTCTACTATTCACGTAAATACAACTTAGATGTATTATCACCAGTGGATAACCAAGGACATTACACTGCAGAAGCTCCTGGTTTTGAAGGAATGTTCTATGCCAAAGCAAACAAAGTCATCACAGACCTATTAGCTGAAAATGGATCATTACTAAAACTAAGCTACTTCGTGCATAGTTACCCACATGACTGGAGAACGAAGAAACCAGTCATCTTCCGTGCAACTCCACAATGGTTTGCGTCGATTGATGCATTCCGTCAAGATATCTTAGATGTGATTGAAAATGATGTGAAATGGTACCACCCATCAGGACAAGTACGTATTTACAACATGGTTCGTGACCGTGGCGACTGGGTTATCTCTCGTCAACGTGTATGGGGTGTTCCACTTCCTGTATTTTACGGTGAAAACGGAGAACCAATTATCACTCCAGAAACAATTGAATACGTTGCGAAATTAGTGGAAGAATTCGGTTCTGACGTATGGTTCGAGCGTGAAGCAAAAGATCTATTACCAGAAGGTTTCACACATCCAAGCAGTCCTAATGGAACATTTACAAAAGAAATGGACATTATGGATGTATGGTTCGACTCAGGTAGCTCCCATGCTGGTGTATTAAGTATTCGTCCAGAGTTAGAGTTCCCAGCTGATATATACTTAGAAGGATCAGACCAATACCGTGGATGGTTCAACTCAAGTTTAACAACAAGTGTAGCGGTTCATAAACAAGCGCCTTATAAAGCGGTTCTTTCTCAAGGGTTCGTAATGGACGGAGAAGGCAAGAAGATGAGTAAATCCCTAGGGAACGTCATCTCACCAGCAAAAGAAATGCAAACAAAAGGGGCAGACATTATCCGTCTATGGGTATCTTCTGTAGACTACGAATCAGACGTACGTATCAGTACTGAAATTTTAAACCAAGTATCTGAAGCATACCGTAAGATCCGTAACACAATGCGCTTTATGTTAGCGAACACTACAGACTTCGAACCATCTAAACATGCCGTAGCGTTTAAAGACCTACGTTCTGTTGACCAATACATGATGATTCGTTTCAATGATGTTGTGAAGGCAATTGAAGAAGCTTATGAAAAATATGAATTCTCAACCATTTATCAAACAGTGATGAACTTCTGTACAGTTGATTTATCACAATTCTACTTAGATTTTGCAAAAGATGTTGTGTATATCGAACATGAAGATAACTACGAACGTCGTGCAATGCAAACAGTGATTTACGATATCTTAGTGAAATTAACGAAATTACTAAGCCCAATCTTAGTTCACACGAGTGAAGAAGTTTGGAAATATTTGAAGGAAGAAGAAGCCTATGTTCAATTAGCTGAATTTCCAACACTAGAAAATTACGAAAACAAAGAAGAAGTATTAGCACAATGGGCTGAATTCTTCAAGGTTCGTAACACTGCTTTGAAAGCTTTAGAAGAAGCTCGTAACGAGAAATTAATCGGTAAGAACTTCGAGGCAAAAGTAACGCTTTACCCATCTAATGAAGTTCGTGCTTTATTAGAGGGCTTAAACACCAATGTCGCTCAATTATTCATCGTAAGTGAATTAGAGGTTGCTTCAGAAGGCGTTGAAGCTCCAGCAAATGCACTTGAAGGCGAAGGCGTGAAAGTCGTTGTTGAACATGCCAAAGGCGAAACATGTGAACGTTGCCGTGCTGTGAAAATTGAAGTAGGAACATTAGAAGATGCTCCAACTTTATGTAATCGTTGTGCAGCAATTGTGCGTGAACACTTCCCTGAAGCGCTTGTTCCTGAAGAAGAATAACAAAAATTAACTGAGTCGAAGAAATTTGGCTCAGTTTTTTTGAATAAAAATCATATAAAAATCGGCCTTAAGTACCATGTTTAACAAACGAAGAATGATACAATAATGCTATAAGGAGGGAATGTCATGAAACAGTGGTTTAGACTAGCAAAATTGGCCTTTTTTATCTTGTTAACGTTTAGGTTGGCGGATTATGTGGATGGCTCAATGAAAAAAGGGATAGTAGTATCTATTTTATTACTTGCCATTTTCTTTTTTATTCTATTTCCTCGAGAGATGGAAGTTCAATCATTTTTTGAAAAAACAAACAAACCTTTAAAAAAAACTTCCACTAAAGTACAAGAAAGGTATGAACAATCAGGACTTTCCAAACAAGATATTGAGTATTTTAGACAAAAAATGTCGGTCGTAAAAGATCAAATCAACGAAATTGAGGACAATATCCAAGGATATACAAAACTCAGAATTATTGCGAATCGCTATAATACTTCAATAACAATGAAGGATTACTTTAGAGAACTTGTGGCAAATCCAGAAAAGTTACCAGATGCGGATTTGTTTGTCCATACTTGTGTACCTTCGTTAAAAGAAATGACAACGAGCTACCGGAAGATGAGTGAACAACCTGTTAAAGGCAGTGAAACTTATCAAACATTACAAGAGTTGGCTGAAAAGATTGAACTCACCTGTGAGAAGTTAGAAGAAGATTATTTACATTTTCAAGAAGATAGAATTCAAGATTCTGAAGCAGAGATGGACTATGTCACTCGAAAGATTCTAGAAAAAGGTAAAGGAGCAAAATAAAATGACAGAAGAAAAAACTAGCATGGTAGATGCCCTCATTCAAAATCCCTTTGGAGAGGATGTTGTGAAAAATACAAGTTTACAAGATGTTTCGGCTGATTTTCCACAAGAACAAGTGGAACCACAAAAGGCTTTGGTTGATTCATTGCCCCAAAAACAACAAGAACAAGCTCGAGCTTTAGCGAAACAAATTGATGAAAAGAATATGCAAGCCATTATTAGTTATGGTGCAGGAGCTCAAAAGCAACTTGGAGAGTTTTCGCATTCAATGCTTGCCCATGTTCAAAATAAAGATACTGGGGAAATTGGCGACACATTAAATGAATTGATGATGCGCCTCAATGAGACGAATCCACAAGATTTAGTGGCGGAAGACTCTAATATTTTCCGTAAAATTTTTGGACGTGTGAAAAAATCTATTTATGAAATGCAATCGAAATATCAAGAAGTTGGATCACAAGTAGATAAGATTGCTGTGAAATTAGACCATGAAAAAAATGGCTTATTAAATGATAATTTATCTCTTGAACAACTCTACCAACGGAATAAAGAATTTTTTGAAGCATTAAGCATCTATATTGCTGCAGGGGAATTGAAAATTGAAGAAATGCAACAACAATTAATTCCTGAAGCCATGAAGAAAGCGCAAGAAACAGGAGATCAAATGGACGTACAAACCGTTAACGATTTGCATCAGTTCCTTGATCGTTTGGAAAAAAGAAATCATGACTTGAAATTAACGCGCCAGATGACGATTCAACAAGCGCCACAAATTCGCTTAATTCAAAATACGAATCAAACATTAGCAGAAAAAATTCAATCTTCTATTACAACAACGATTCCTTTATGGAAGAATCAAATTGCGATTGCAATGACCTTACTTCGTCAGAAAGATGCAGTTACGGCTCAACGACAAGTGTCTGAAACGACGAACCAATTAATTCAAAAGAATTCCGAAATGTTGAAAATTTCGACGATTGAAACAGCTCGTGAAAATGAGCGTGGTATTATCGATTTAGAAACACTTCAAAAGACACAACAAGACTTAATTGAAACGTTAGAAGAAACCATCTTGATTCAACAAGAGGGAAGACAAAAACGTAGAAAAGCAGAATATGAATTGACACAAATGGAGCAAGAACTTCGAGAAAATTTATTAATTTTAAGTCAAAAAGAAAAACGAATCAATCAGTAAATGAAGCATTCGCCTAAATAATAATCTTTACCTGGCCATTCCTTTCGGATGAAATAAGGTAAAGATTTTTATTTTTCAGTAAAGTATCCATATATTTCACTATATGACAAATGCTTAACAAAATGATAAAGTCTGCCGTGAACCTTGATATTTTCTCTAACATTATTTAAAATAGGATGAAAGGAAAAAATATTATTTAATGAGGTGAAAAAATGCACGTATGGGTTGTAGTTCTAGCGTTATTAGCATTAGCAGTATTTTTCTTATTCATTTCACTATTCTTAAAGGATAATCAAAATGAAGAGGAGATTGATGAATTAGCGGAAGGTTTATTAGAATTAAATCGTGAAGTATATTCATTAAAGAAAAAAATTCAAGAATTAGAAGGGACAACTGTTTATAAAGGACCATCAGTTGAGCCAACATACGAAGAGGTTCGCGCTGCAAAACAAGCAGAAGTTCGTGTAGCTGAAAAACCAGTTGTAGAGGAAGTTCAAGAAACGACTCCTGTTGAAGAAGAAGTAACTACAGTAGAAGAAGTTGCTGTAGAAGAATCTGGTCGTCTTCACAATGTAACTAAACAACAAATTATTACATTATTTAGCCATGGAAATTCAGTAGAAACAATTTCTGAGCAATTAAATGTACCTGTTTCAACAGTACAATTAGTGATTGATAATTATTTTGAAGCAGATGCGAAATAAGGAGGAAGAAGAACATGAGTAAAACGAAATTTCGTTCTTTAGGAATGGGCTTCTTAGTAGCAGCGTTAATTTTAGCATTGGTAACGGTGATTTGGCCATTAGTTCCGCAATCATTGAAAAGCCAATTAGATGCAGTGAATTTGCCAATCGTTACTGAAGGAGCAAATGAAGCAAGCTATAAAGCCGCTTACGAATCTTTATTAGCTGAAAAAGAATCAAGTAGTAAAGCATCAACAACAAGTGCTTCAGCCACGACTCAAGCTTCAACAACAGAAGCATCAACTACTCAATCTTCAAAACCTGTATCTATTACAGTAGAAGAAGGTGAATCATCAAATGATGTTGCTGAAAAATTAGAAAAAGCCGGATTGATTAAGAGTGCCAAAGAATTTGTTGATTACTTAACAACAAATAATATTGCTGAAAATATCTGGACTGGAACTTTTGAGATTAAACCAGGAAGTTCTAATGAAGAAATCGCACGTGCTATTGGTGCGTTACGTTAATAAGAAATGCAGAGTGTTACAGTCTCAAGGCTGTAGCACTTTTTTTATTGAAATAAATTAAAAATTTCTGAAAATTAGATGAAAACTATGGTACAATGGGAGTACGATTTTAGAAAGTGAAGTGAGAGTATGATTGAAAGAAGTCAAGTAGACGTAAATCAAACATGGGATTTAACGCTTTTATTTGAAACAGAAGAAGTTTTTAATGAAGCGTTAGAAGACCTTAAAGGAAAAGTGGATGCTTTTCAAAAAGAATACGAAGGAAAAATTACAACAGCACAACAAGTGAATGCTGGTTTAGAAACGTACCGTGAATTATTAGAACAACGCGGTAAAATTTCTGCGTATTGCAACCTTGCTGTGAGCGCGAATACAAAAGATAAAGAAGCACAAACACGTTCAGCACAAACACGTACAGTGTTAGCAGGATTAGACGCTAAATTAAGTTTCTTCGAATCTGAATTAAGCCAATTGGATAATGCAGTATTAGAAGAAGCGAGATCTAATAAAGAAGATGTCTTATATATCGAACGTCTCTTAGAAGATAAAAAACATTTATTATCAAAAGACGTCGAAGCAACTCTAGCAGCTCTAGGAAATACATTAGATGCTGGCTACCAAGCGTACAACGATATTAAATTTAAAGATATGCATTTTGCAGACGTGGAAGCAGATGGACAAGTGATTCCGATGACATACAACAGTTTTGAAGGCCGTATGCAATCTGAACCAAATACAGCGATTCGTCGTGAAGCGTTCAAAGTATTTAGCGACACATTACGCAAATACCAACATAGCACTGCTTCAGCGTATAATACACAAATTCAAAAAGAAAAAACAATGGCAACATTGCGTGGCTTCGATTCAGTGATTGATTATTTATTAGACCGTCAAAAAGTGTCTTGTGAATTATATGACCGCCAAATCGACGTTATTATGGAAGAATTAGCGCCACATATGCGTAAATTCGCACGTCTATTGAAAGAAATTTATCAATTAGACGAAGTACGCTATGAAGACTTGAAACTTGAAGTCGATCCGACTTACGCAGCCAAAGTAACGTATGACGAAGCAAAACAATATATCTTAGAAGGATTAGAACCACTAGGGGAAGATTACCTCAAGATTATGAAGGAAGCTTTTGAGCACCGTTGGATTGACTATGCTGAAACAATTGGTAAACGTACGGGTGCGTTTTGTTCATCACCTTACGGGGCAAACTCATTTATCTTAATGTTCTTCACAGAAGATATGAATGACTGTATGACACTCGCGCATGAATTAGGACACGCAGGACATTTCCAATTAGCGTACAAAAACCAAAATATTCTAGATGGTCGTCCAAGCATGTACTTTGTAGAAGCTCCATCCACAACGAACGAATTACTGGTTGAGTTCTACTTGAAGAATAAAGCAGGTGATGACCTACGTATGAAACGTTGGATTTCTTCTCAAATGGTGGCCAAAACTTATTACCACAACTTTGTCACTCACTTATTAGAAGCGTACTTCCAACGCGAAGTATACCGCTTAGTGGATGCAGGTAAAAGCTTGGATGCCGATACATTAAACGATTTATTTAGAGAAACATTAGCTAGATTCTGGGGACCAGAAGTCGTTCTGACAGAAGGCGCAGAGTTAACATGGATGCGTCAACCGCACTATTACATGGGCCTATATTCTTATACTTACTCAGCTGGTTTAACCATCGGTACACAAGTGGCGAAAATGATTCAAAAAGATTCAAGTGTCGCAAATACTTGGGTGGAAGTCTTGAAGATGGGTGGAACAAAGAGTGCAGAAGAGCTTGCGAAAGCAGCAGGCGTGGATGTCTCAACAGATGCTCCGCTTAAAGATACGATTGCAACAATCGGTGGCTTAATCGACGAAATCGTAGACATTACAAAACAATTGAATGCATAAAAAATAAAGGTCAGCAAGGTTTTCCCTGCTGACCTTTTTGCGTTTACTATTATTGGTTCGACTGAGAAACAATCAGTTGTAGAGATCCGTTAATCGAAAGTGTTGGTGTTCCCGAAGGAAGAATAAAGGAATCTGCTTTTTCGATGGGGTATGTTGTTCCATCGACTGTGAGCGTTCCTTTTCCGTCTAACACCGTTACAAGATGATAAGTAGAAGAGAGTGCATCGCTGTAGTCACCATCGATATCGTATTTCCAAACTGTGAAGAACTTGTTTTCTACAAATGTCGTTCTCGTTCCAGTCTCCGTTGTCAATTCTTGCCTGTTTGTCGTTGGGACATGGTGCGGAATCGTCGTCACGTCTTTTGTTTGTTGAATATGCAGTGGACGAGGGTTACCAGCATCGTCGGTGCGGTTGTAGTCATAGACGCGGTAAGTCGTATCTGAATTTTGTTGCGTTTCAAGAATAACAATACCGCCGCCAATTGCGTGAATCGTCCCGCTAGGAACATCGAAAAAGTCTCCAGCTGTAACAGGAACTTCAGTAAATAGGTCGCTCCAAGCTTCATTGTCGATTTTCTCTGCAAATTCTTCAGGAGTCATCGCTGTATGTCCGTATACAATTTTTGCGCCTGGCTCTGTTTGAACCACGTACCAGCATTCATTTTTTCCATATTCGCCTTCATGTTCTAGTGCATATTCGTCATCTGGATGCACTTGAATGGATAAGTCATCACTAGCATCTAGCAACTTAACAAGAAGAGGAAAGCTTGCTAATTGTTGCCCATTAAAGAGTTCTGGATGTGTTTTATAGAGTTCATCTAACCCAAGTCCTTCATATTCTGCGGGGCTTTTGATGGTTGAAATTCCATTAGGATGCGCGCTAATAATCCACGCTTCACCGGTCTTGTCAGAAGAAAGAGTGAAGTTAAAGAGCGAATGCAATTTTGTTCCACCCCAGATTTTCTCTTGCAGTACGGCATTTAAAAAGATTGGTTTTGTCATAATGTGCCTCCTATGATGAATGTCTTAGTGCAAATGAATTGAATTCAAATAGATCGTATCTGTGACGGCTAATCGAGTATTCAAATGGAGTTCCATTATCCAAATAGGCCACTTGTTCTACTTCAAAGACAGGTTCTGTTGGAAGTAATTGTAAGTAGTTTTGCTCATCTTCGGAGCTTGGTGCTGCACGTAAGATTTTTGTGGCACTTGCAATGCGTAAGCCTAGTGGACCTTCAATATATTGATAGATGGAGTTTAATAGAACTTCTTCGGTAATCCCTGGAATGACGCTTGTACTCATATACGTTTGTTCTAATACATATGGTTTACCGTCGATGATGCGAAGGCGATGAATATTATAAACAGGACTTTGCAGCGGTACTTGTAATTTTTCTGCAAGGAATTCAGAAGCAAACTCTAATTTAAAATGAATGATTTTTGATTCAACGGTAGAGTGTGTATCCTCAGAAATTTTCGTTAGTCCTTTAATATCTCGTTCTGGAACGATGAGTTTTCGCTTCGACGTACCGCGAGAGAGGACAAAGGTACCTTGGCCGCGTTTTCTGAAGATGAGGCCTTCAGAAACGAGCAAGTCTAGTGCTTTTTTGACCGTCATTCGACTGCTATTAAATTCTTTCGTTAATGTAATTTCATCGGGTAATTGTTGGTTAATGGCGTATTCGTTGCTTAAAATCTTTTCACGAATCGCATGATAAATTTGTAAATACTTTACGCTCATCGAATGTCATCCTTTCTCTAAACTTAGCCATATTATAACAAATGTAGAATGAATAGGCAAAAACGATATTTTGAACACTATTTACAATATATGTCTAGACAAATGTTAAAAATGTGATATACTATACGTGAAACAGCTTACAGAAAGGAGGTTAATTATGAAGAAACAACTGAGATTCCCTCAAGGATTTTGGTGGGGTGCTGCTTCGAGTGGACCACAGACTGAAGGGCAGTTTGACAAGGCGCATGAAAATGTGATGGATTATTGGTTTAGAACTGCTCCAGAAGCTTTCTTTAATGGTGTCGGACCAGATGTGGCGAGTGATTTTTATCATACGTATCCTGAAGATTTTCGTTTGATGAAGGAGATTGGATTTAATTCATTCCGGACTTCGATTCAATGGAGCCGTTTGATTAAGGACTTCGAAACGGGTGAAGCTGATCCGAAGGCTGTGGAATTTTATAATGCGGTTATTGAAGAAGCAAAGAAAAACGATATTGAACTTGTGTTGAATTTACATCATTTCGATATGCCGGTTGAATTACTTCAACAATATGGCGGTTGGGAAAGTAAACATGTCGTGGACTTATTCGTGAAATTTGCCAAAACAGCATTCGAATGTTTTGGCGATAAGATTCGTTACTGGACAACTTTCAATGAGCCAATGGTCATTCCAGAAGCAGGATACTTATATGCATTCCATTATCCAAACCTTAAAGGGAAAGGGAAAGAAGCTGTTCAAGTGATTTATAATTTAAACCTTGCCAGTGCCAAAGTGATCGGGCTGTATCGTACATTGAAACTGGATGGCAAAATTGGGATTATTTTGAACTTAACACCTGCTTACCCAAAAAGTGATTCCACGGAAGATATAGCAGCAAGTCAATTTACAGATGATTTCTTTAACAGAGTCTTCTTGAATCCAGCGGTGAAAGGAACATTCCCTGAAACCTTGGTGAAACGACTAGAGGAGGACGGTGTGTTATGGAGTTATACCAAAGAGGAATTGCAGCTGATTCGAGAAAATACGGTCGATTTTCTTGGGGTGAATTACTATCATCCAAAACGCGTTCAGGCACAACCAAATCCAGAGGAGTACAAAACACCTTGGATGCCAGACCAATACTTCAAAGAGTACGAATGGCCTGAGCGTCGCATGAATCCATATCGTGGATGGGAAATCTTCCCGAAAGCCATTTATGATATCGCCATGATTGTGAAGGAAGAATATGGCAATATCCCATGGTTCATTAGTGAGAACGGAATGGGTGTTGAAAACGAAGGTCGCTTCATTGGAGAAAATGGAGTCATTGATGATGTGTATCGTATTGAATTTTACGAAGAACATCTCACTTGGCTACATAAAGCGATTGAAGAAGGTAGTCGTTGTTTTGGATATCACACATGGACTGCTTTTGATTGCTGGTCTTGGAATAATGCATATAAGAATCGTTATGGATTTATTTCTGTAGATTTAGAAACGCAAAAGAGAACCATCAAGAGTAGTGGAAGATGGTATCGTAACGTCAGCGACAATAACGGCTTTGAAATAAAAATTGAGGAATAAAGAGAGGAGATATTCAGATGAAAAACTCAAAATTTATTGATAAATTTGCCGCGTTTGCAGGTAGACTGGGGAATCAAATTCATTTAAAAACCCTCAGAGATGCATTTGCGACAGTAATGCCATTATATATTTTGGCAGGTTTAATTGTTCTTTTGAACAACACAGTATTTAAGTGGATTTTCCAAGGGGATACATTAACGAAATTCCAATATTGGGGAATTACAATTGCAAACGGTACTTTAAGTATCTCAGGTATTATTATTGCCGTAATGGTTGGTTATTTCTTAGCAAAAAACAGAGACTTCGAAAATCCTTTGGCAGCATCAATGCTATCATTAGTTTCTTTAATTGTTATGATGCCAAATACAGTTTCTGCTATTCCTGATGGAGCAAAAGATGCCGTGAATATTTCAGGTGTTCTTTCATTTAACAACACAGGTACAGGCGCAATGTTTGCAGGGGTTATCGTAGCGATTCTTGCAACAGAATTATTCATCAAATTATCTAGTGTAAAAGCATTACAAATTAATCTTGGTGACAATATTCCACCGGCAGTTGGTAAATCATTTAGCGTATTACTTCCAGTAATGACTGTTATTTCATTATTCGGGGTTGTATCAGCATTATTATTCAACCTATTTGGAACAAACTTAATCTCAATTATTACAGTCTTCATCCAAGAACCAATTCGTCATATCGGTACAAGTTTAATTGGGGTAATCATTATTTACTCTCTAGGGAATATGTTATGGTTATTCGGTATTCACCAAGCAGTTATTTACAGTGCAATTCTAGAACCATTACTATTAATTAACATTACTGAAAATATCGCTGCAGCAAACAATGGACAAGCGATTCCACACATCATCAACTTATCTCAAGTACAAACATTTGCGTTAATGGGTGGTAGTGGATCTACATTATGTTTATTAGTTGCAACATTCTTAGTAAGCCGCAACGCTGCTTCTAAAAACGTGGCTAAATTATCATTTGGACCTGGACTCTTCAATATCAATGAACCAGTATTATTCGGTTACCCAATCGTTTATAACATTTCATTAGCAATTCCATTTATCGCGGTGCCAGCTCTTGGTATTTTAATCAGCTACTTAGCAACAGTTGCAGGTTTTATGAGCCCAGCATTTGTACAAGTTCCTTGGACGACACCAGTCTTCTTAAATGCATGGTTAGCAACAGCAGGGGACTTCAGAGCAATTCTAGTTCAATTAGTCATTTTTGCACTTGGAGTTCTTCTATACATTCCATTTATCAAAGTTAATGACAAAGTTGTTGAACAAGAAATGAAGGGATAAAATTATGAAACAAATTTTATTAGTATGTAATGCAGGCATGTCGACAAGTATGCTCGTTAAAAAGATGCAACAAAGTGCGACTGAACGTGGGATTGAAGTTTCAATCGAAGCAAAATCGATTACAGAAGCGAAAAAGAATATCCATGAAGCAGATGTTATTCTCATTGGACCACAAATTCGTTATGAGTTACCAGCAGTGAAAGAAATCGCAGGGGATATTCCAGTTGATGCCATTGATATGCGTGACTACGGAATGATGAACGGTCCAAAAGTATTAGATCAAGCACTTGTATTGATAGGAGAATAAAATGACAGAAGAAATGGAACTCATCTGTTTCCAGCTGATTGCCAATAGTGGTGCAGCAAAATCCTCATTTGTAGAAGCCATTCAATTGGCCAAAAAAGGACAGTTTGAAGACGCAAATGCAAAATTGAAGGAAGCAGAGGAAGCTTTTGTTGAGGCACATAAAATTCATGCAGAGCTGATTCAAAAAGAAGCAGGTGGAGAAAAAACAGAATTTTCATTGTTGTTCATGCATGCAGAGGATCAAATGGCATCAACAGAAATCGTTCAGTTATTAGCGCAAGAGCTAATTGAACTATACCGTGATAAACACCCACAATAAGAACTTTACAAAACACAGATTAGGATTTCTCCGGATCTGTGTTTTTATTTAGAATCAACCTTAGAAAGATAAGATTCCGTAGAAGCTTACGGATTCTATAATAGCAGTAACGTGAAGTGCATCGAATGTTAGGGAGAAAGACAGAAATACTCTAAATATATTTATGTATTTAGAGTATTTCGTTTTCTTTCCCCCACAAAGTTGAATAGGAATGAGCTAGCTGGTTACAGCAAAGCTCATTCCATTCAACCACTGTGCTTATGGGGAGTAGGAGTTTGCTTCGTAGTTAAAAATTTTATAAAGGTAGACGCAGTAGCTGATTGAATCAAGCTTCATCACTTGTGATTCGCTTAATTCTAATCAGCCTTGCGGAGGTAAGACTACAAAGTAAACAGGACTCACACTGTGAGTCCTGTTTTGTCTTTGGTCTTACTCCCATTTGTAGCTTCGAAGGTGTAAGACTTTGGCTTACACCGGTGCAACGTTACAGCTATTATGAAGAGATCCGGAAGGATTCGCAAGGAATCTTTCTTTATGTTGAGATAAGGAACAGAATCATTAAGAAATGCCTAAATCCTTTTAAAATGCGTAGATTCAGTGATAAAATAAACTGACATCAACCGTGGAGGAACATATGGAAGACAAAAGATTATTGATGAATACATATACAGGGCGCGTATTTAATCCGCTTGAGATGGTTTCAGACGATGTTGCCATTGAAGATATTGCTCATGCCTTAAGTATGATGTGTCGAGGAAACGGACATTTGCGTTTCTTTTATTCAGTAGGATTACATAGCATTAACTGTGCACAAGAAGCCATTGCTAGAGGATACCAAACAGGGACGGTCCTTGCTTGTTTACTGCATGATGCAACTGAAGCTTATATCGCTGACTTAATTCGTCCAGTGAAGAATCAATTGCCAGAGTACGAAGTCATAGAAAACAATCTATTCGAAGTGATTAAAGAGAAATTCTTCTTGCAACATTTAGAAGAAAAAGAATGGGCAAAAGTATGGGCGATTGATCATGAAATGCTCTCTAATGAATTACCGGTGATTTTAACGGATGAATCGATGGTGGAAAAGGCACCGTTGTTAAGTAGCCCCATTTTGGAAGAAAGAAGCATGCGAGCGGTCGAACTTGAATTCTTGAAGTTATTTACTGAACTCTTTGAATCCTATCAAAAAGAAGTAAAAAAAATAAAACGCGCTCAGCAAAAGAGAATACTCGAAGAAATGACCCCAGGGAAACGACACGCAGAAGAAAAAAGAGTGGTAGAGTGGCTTAAAGGAATGCCACAATGGATTGAGGCTAAAACAATTGCTGTAACAATGCCAATGAGAATTGAATTTCAATTAGATTTAGTGATACAAGAAGCTAGACTGTTGGGCAAACAATTATTTGTCCCTGTCACAATGCCGGACAAGACATTAGTTTTTGTGGAATGGAATGAACAAACTACTTTTAAACGGACTTCTTTTGGATCATTAGAACCTGTAATTGACAGCGATCATCCAATATTTGAAGCAAAAGATTTAGATTTAGTGATTGTTCCTGGTTTACTTTATAGTACAAAAGGGGACCGAATCGGATTTGGCGGTGGCTATTACGATAGAACCTTGCAAAAGGTAGACGATTATCGCATCGTTTCAATGGCGTATACGACTCAGGTGACGTCTGTTGTAGACTGGCCAGTATATGAAACGGACATTCATATTCCAACGATTATTACAAGTGAAGGAGTGGTTCGAGATGTTTAAAATAAATCCATGGAAATTAGAACGGATGAAGCGCAATATGAATGAGAATTTTAGTTTCACTTATTTATTTCTTGCGATTCAAGCAGCGCTGTTTGTAGTGATGACGCTAGCGGGTGGTTCAACAAATGGACAGGTGCTTGTTAATTTTGGTGCGAAATTCAATCCGTATATTATTCATCAGCATGAATATTATCGCTTCCTAACACCAATTTTCTTACATATTGGATTGGAACATATTTTATTTAACAGTGTATTCTTGTACATGATTGGTCGTCAGATGGAGTACGAAATTGGGCACTGGAGATTCCTTGTTGTGTATCTTTTATCCGGTATCATGGGAAACCTGGCTAGTTTTGCGTTTTCATCAAGTATTTCTGCAGGGGCAAGTACGGCGCTCTTTGGACTCATGGGATCTGTGGTTTATCTATCACGCAAACATGGATATATTCGATCTTTCCAGCAAATGGGAGTGCAATATGCAGGACTTATCATTATCAATATCGTTCTTGGGTTTATTAATTCAGCCGTCGATAACTATGGACACATAGGAGGACTCGTTGGTGGATATTTAGTGATGACAGCGATTAGCTTTAGAGGAGACCGACTCACAAAACCGGCTTCACGCATTGTGGGAATTGTAGCGTATTTTGTCATTGCATTTTTACTATTTTGGCTAGGAATGAAAAGATAATGCTGTTATAATGAAAGCATATACAAATTTCATGGAGTGAATACAATGGAAAAGAAAATTATTGGTATTGATTTGGGTGGAACGTCCATCAAATTTGCGATTATTTCACTTGAAGGTGAAATTCAACAAAAATGGTCGATTCCTACAAATATTTTAGATGAAGGAAGTCATATTGTGGATGACATCATTGATACGATTCGTCATCGCTTAGAGTTGTTAGATTTAACGAATGAAAACTTTGCAGGAATCGGGATGGGTTCTCCAGGTGTTGTGGATAGAGAGAAAGGTACAGTTATTGGTGCCTATAACTTAAATTGGAAAACATTACAACCATTGAAAGAAAAAATTGAAGGCGCACTTGGAATTCCTTTCTTCATTGATAATGATGCTAACGTTGCTGCACTTGGTGAAAAATGGATGGGTGCAGGTGGAGACCAACCGGACGTAACTTTCTTTACACTTGGAACAGGTGTCGGCGGCGGAATTATCGCTGAAAATCGCCTGATTCATGGTGTAGCTGGTGCTGGCGGTGAACTTGGACATATTACTGTTGATTTTAGTAATCGTCCATTTGCATGTACTTGCGGTAAAAAAGGCTGTCTTGAAACGGTAGCGAGTGCAACAGGAATTGTCAATTTAGCACGTCGTTATGCCGACGAATATGCAGGAGATTCAGAACTAAAAGCAAGAATCGATGATGGACAAGATGTGAGTGCTAAAGATGTGTTTGATTTAGCAAAACAAAACGATCCACTCGCTTTAATTGTGATTCGTCATTTTTCTAAATATTTAGGAATTGCATGTTCACACGTTGCGAATATGTTAAATCCATCATTCATCGTCATCGGTGGTGGGGTGAGCGCGGCAGGAGAATTCTTGTTAGAAGGCGTTCATAAAGAATATGAACAATTAGTATTCCCACAAGTCCGCGAAACTACACATTTACGTTTAGCAGAACTTGGGAACGATGCAGGAGTCATTGGAGCAGCTTCTTTAGTGCTTTTGAAAGATTAGAAGAAACATGATACAATATCTCTTGTCTTATTAAAATTATTTTTGAAGGAGTTTAGTCTCATGTTGTATATTATTTTGGGTCTATTATTGGCTTACGGAATTTACTTATTTGTATTAATTTGGATGCGTCAATCTGCTGCAAAAGTGGTTAGTGCTGAAGAGTTCGGAAAGGATTTACGTCATGGACAATTAATCGATGTACGTGAAAAGGACGAATTCAAAGCAGCTCATATTTTAGGAGCACGTAACATTCCATATTCTCAATTTAAAGAACGTTTCATGGAATTGCGTAAAGACCAACCAATCTATTTGTATGAAGATGGCGTTTCTATCGCAGGTCGTTGTGCCTACCGTCTAAAGAAAAATGGATATACAAATATTTTCATTTTAAAACATGGTTTTGAAGCATGGAATGGAAAAGTGAAAAAAAGAGAAAACTAAACAGAAAGAGCTAGTTCATTGAACTAGCTCTTTTTGTTATTATTAATCCACTTTGTAATACATCATGGCTTTAACTGTTTTACCATCAGTAACGGTTTGTGTTCCGAAAATGCGATCTTTTGAAATGTCCGATTGATCTTTTTCACCAGGAAGTAATCCATAAGTCAGTTCTACATTTTTGGGAATAAAGGAGAATACCGCACCTCCAACAAAAGTTTTCTCATTGTTTTCTGGAACCATAATCCAGTTTAAAAGCCCTTCTTGATATTGTTGTTTGGTAATTCCAACTTTCAAATTACCGTGACTACTCGAAATTTTACCATCTTTGTCGATGTGAATTTCCCACCCAGCAGAGTTTCTCCAAGTTCCTTCCACGCTTCGGAAGTCTCCTTGTTTTATCGCTTGAAGATCCATTGAGGATGGTTTTGGTTGTTCCGCTGGAATGACTGCTTTTTCCGTAGATACAGTTTCGGGAACCGGTAGGGTTGCTTCCTTTTGTTCTACTGTCGTTGAAACTGCAGTAGTAGGTTCCGTTGTAGAACTAGTTGTGGTTTGTTTTGTAATTGTTGTGTTTGAAGTTGTAGTGGTTGTGGATTGAATTTGTGTCCCAGTTGTAGTGGTTGAGTCTTCTTTCTTTTGGAAAAGTGAACAGCCCCCTAAAGTAAGAGCTATTAAGAATGATGCTGTCAGTTTCTTCATTGAAATCCCTCCATTTCTATTTCATTATACTACTAATAAGTTCGAATATACATATTTTTTGAAATCGTTTTGTTGACAAACACTATTTTTAATGTTACCTTGAATATAGTAAATCGGTAGGTGAGACTACCATGGAGATACGGATGACTACCGCAAAATAGTGGAGACACTATTCGTTGGTTAGCAGTCGCTGTCGTGAAGGCAGAGACTAATGTCATTACATTGCTCCATGATGTTAAAGCTTGGACGAAAAATGAGAATTGTTTATTTGGTAAGCATCTTGTCATGTCTAAGCTATGACAAGGTGCTTTTTCATTTACCCAAAAGTTCTAGAAAGAGGTGATTATATGCCTGGACCGGAGAGTCAAACGAAACAAATCAATGAGCGAAGGGAAGAGTGTGATGATCACCCGGAGCTTCGCCTAATCTAAAAAGAGGTGAAGACTATGAAAACAGCAAAAGAAAGATTCGATTTAGCACTAATGAAACCAATGGCAGAGGTCCTAGAAGCTTTAGGAACATCTGTAAAAGGCCTTAGTGAAGAACAAGTAGAAACGCTCCGTGAAAACTATGGAGAAAACAAAATTACGAAAGCTAAAGAAGATCCAATTTGGAAAAAGATTTATGAATCGATTATCAATCCATTTACGGTAATTCTATTAGTGATTGCGGTAATCTCATTATTCACGAATGTGATTCTAGCAAAACCAGGTGAAGCAGACCCAACAACTTCCATCATTATCGTGGTGCTCGTGGCTGTGTCAGGAACGATTCGATTTGTGCAAGAAATGAAAAGTGACAAGGCGGCTAGTAACTTATCTAGTCTAATCGTCAATACAGCAACGGTTATTCGAGATGGCGAACAGATGGAAGTTCCGATTGAAGATTTAGTAGTTAGAGATATTATTAAATTAAGCGCTGGGGACATGTTACCAGCGGATGCATTATTATTAGAAACACGTGACTTTTTTATCCAACAATCCAGCTTAACTGGTGAAAGTGAATCCATTGAGAAAAAATCAATCTGGGTTCCAGATGAAGATGAAAAGAAAAAACAAGCACTTGAGAGCGAACGTTTTGTCTTTATGGGCTCAAACGTGGTCAGCGGTAGTGCCTTAGCAGTTATTTTAGTAACGGGTAATGATACGATGATTGGTCGTATCGAAAAAACATTGAATACATTTGAAGAACCAACTAGTTTCGAGAAAGAAATGAATAAAATTTCATGGCTATTGATTCGCTTAATGCTTGTGTTGGTACCAGTTGTATTCTTGATTAATGGATTAACAGACGGCGACTGGTTAGAAGCAGGGGTATTTGCATTAAGTGTTGCTGTGGGGTTAACTCCTGAAATGTTGCCAATGATTATTACAGCCAGCCTTGCAAAAGGAGCCGTAATTATGGCTAAAGAAAAAGTTATTATTAAAAAATTAAACGCGATTCAAGATTTAGGGGCTATCGATATTTTATGTACAGATAAAACAGGTACGCTCACGCAAGATGAAATTATTCTTGAATATCCATTAGATATCCATGCAAATTTAGATTTAGGCGTATTAAAAATTGCTTATTTAAACAGCTATTTCCAAACAGGTCTTAAAAACTTATTAGACCGTGCCATTATTACACGTACAGAAAAAGAAGCCGAAGAACACGAAGGGTTACAAAACTTAGCAACGCGCTATCAAAAGATTGATGAATTGCCATTTGACTTCGAACGTCGTCGTATGAGCGTTATTGTGAAAGAAAACGACGAAGCAGTGCTTGTAACTAAAGGGGCACTAGAAGAAATGCTTAGTATCTCTACGCATGTAAAAGACGGAGAAGAAGTTCGTCCAATTACAGATGACATCCGCAAATCCATCCTAGAAGCGGTGAGTGGCTTAAATGAACAAGGGCTTCGTGTGCTTGGGGTGAGTCAAAAGAAATATCAAGATACTCACCATGCCTTCACAGTGGAAGATGAATCGAATATGATTCTAATGGGATACTTAGCCTTTCTTGATCCACCAAAACCTTCAGCAGCTCCAGCAATTCAAGCGTTGAAAGAGCATGGCGTAGCTACGAAGATTCTTACAGGTGATAATGAAAAAGTAACGCAAACAGTCTGTGCAAAAGTTGGATTACCAGTTGATAAAATCTTACTAGGTACGGAAATTGAGGATATGAGTGATGAAGAATTAGCAACAGTTGCTGAAGAAACAACGATCTTCGCAAAATTATCTCCAGACCAAAAAGCACGTATTATTCATTTGCTGAAAGCAAAAGGTCATAAGATTGGTTACATGGGTGACGGAATCAATGATGCGCCATCTTTAAAAGTAGCCGATGTCGGTATTTCTGTAGATAGTGCTGTGGACATTGCCAAAGAAGTAGCAGATGTTGTTCTTTTAGATAAGGACTTACTCGTTCTTGAAAAAGGATTGATTGAAGGCCGTAAAGTTTATGCGAATATGACAAAATACATTAAGATGACCGTTTCATCTAACTTCGGGAACATTTTCTCTGTATTATTCGCAAGTATTTTCTTACCATTCTTACCAATGGCACCAGTTCACTTAATCGTATTGAACTTAATCTATGATTTAAGCTGTGTGGCATTGCCATTTGATAATGTAGATGCAGATTTCTTAAAAGAACCACGCGCATGGACAGCAAGCTCAATCACGCGATTCATGGCTTGGTTTGGACCAACGAGTTCCATCTTTGACATTATCACATTTGCGATTATGTTCTTTGGAATTGCACCGATGATTACTGGAAGTAGTTATGCAACATCAACTAATCCAGCATTCTTCTTGATGGTCTTCCAAACAGGTTGGTTCATCGAATCTATGTGGTCTCAAACGATGGTTATTTATATGTTACGTTCACCAAAATTACCATTTGTACATTCAAAACCAGCATTCTCTTTGCTAGTGACATCCTTATTTGCTTTATTTGTTGTAACGGTTCTTCCTTACACACCACTAGCAGGGCCATTAAAACTTGCACCGCTCAATGGACTTTATTTCCTTGCATTGATTCTCATTATCGCAGGATACATGTTCTTAGTAACGGTTGTTAAAAAAGCGTATATAAAAAAATATAATGAATGGTTATAATTAGATAAGAGCTATCGTAACAAGTTGTTATGATAGCTTTTTTTGTTCCAAATATGCTATTGTTCAATCATAAGAATATTAGGGGTGTTTTTATGGAAAAAACTATTTACACTACAACAGCTGTGAACGTAGATGGATTAAATGGGAAATCGTTTATTGAGGGAAATGGTGAAAAAAACTGGGGAGTGGATATTTCATCTCCTTTAAGCGAAAAAAAAGGAACCAATCCTGAGCAATTATTTGCGTTGGCGTATGCAACTTGTCTAAACGCTTCCATTGGCATTGTTGAAAAAGGTTTGAATCTAGAACATGAATGTAGAGTCGAAGTGAAAGTGGATTTAACAAAAGATCCTGTTGGAGAAGGGTATTTATTCTTGCCATCTGTCCGAGTTTTTATGCCAACAAGGGAAGATAAATTAGCGAAAGAAATTCTAGAGGCTGCTGAACGTGTATGTCCTATTCAAAAACTATTACAAGGAGTCAATGTTCCTCCGGTGGAATTAGTAACAGAGAATGGGTAATACGAATATAAGAGTTGCAACAGTAGAAGATGCTCATTCTATTCAAGCAATTTATGAACCGTATGTCCTGAAGACGGCCATAACATTTGAAGAAGTAGTCCCTAGTATAGAGGAATTTCAAAATCGAATTGCTAACACATTGGAGTCTTTTCCTTATCTAGTTTTAGAGGAGGGAGAAGAGATTGTTGGTTATGCATATGCTGGAAGGTTTTCTCAAAGGGCAGCATTTGACTGGTCAACGGAGGTTAGTATTTATATCAGCCTCGAACATCAAAGAAAAGGTTTTGGCAAGTTATTATATACAGAACTTGAAAAACAACTATTGAAATTAGGCTATCAAAACATATACGCTTGTGTAGCGGTGCCGGAAGTGGAGGATGAGTATTTAACGAATAATAGCTTATCCTATCACCAATATTTAGGGTTTAACGAATGTGGACGTTTTGAAAATTGTGGTTGCAAATTTAATCGGTGGTATCATATTGTGTGGCTACAAAAACATGCTGCTAAGAAAATTCCCGCAGATCGTCCAAAAAGGTTTGAAGGATTATAAAACAAAACCACATCAACAAATTTGTTGATGTGGTTTTAATTTATCTAAAATGATTGATTTTTTGTTTAAAGAATACCCAGCAGCATTTATAGGATTCCTCGTTCATTTTTAGCTTACTGTACAATTGATATTTCGGTCTCCACCAACGAAGTTTGCCTCCAGAAAAATGTTCTAAAAACTCTGAAAAAGGGTGGTCATAAGGTTCCTTTGGTAAACCACTACAAAATATAGAAAAATACCCGGATAGTTTACCAAATGCTACTCCTATTTCTCCTTTTGTCCAATTGGAGTGTCTCAAGACGCCCTCGACATGAGAATGAGGAGTTTTATTTAAATAATGTTCAATACGCATGTTCCATTGATGTGATAGATCGAGAGAATCAAATTGTTTATCAAACCATTCTTCTTCAATTTCTAGTTCGATGAAATATTTTAGCATTTCCTGGAGGGGTTGATAACTTTCAATACTATTATGAACTTTATTTGTTTTAAAGTAATGGAAAGTCAGTTCTTCATGAATCTTTTCAAGAAAGGTAGGATCCCCGTTTTTTTCTGGGAAAATTCTATTGACGATTACTTTTGTAAGACTATCTGTTAATAAGGGAAGTAGTGTACAAAAGCCAATAATGGAGTGTTTCATAAATCTTTGTTCTGTTTCACTTTTATCATCTGTTGTAGCTGAATGATTATAATCTAATATAAAAACTTCTCCTAGTAATTTTAGACATTGGTTTAGAGCACTAACAAAGTCCGTAAATATTCCTAAATTAAGATAAATCGTCTCTTCGTTTTGGTAGATGGTTGGAAAAGGATTTGGACCGAAATTAATAAGAATGGTTTGTTTCGAGATAACAGATTGTGCTATGCGAATAATATCGTATAAAACGGTCATAGTATCCTCTTTACTTAAATTTAAGTGTTGAATTGGAATGTATTCACTTGGAAAGGTTTCTATATAATCTCTATACAAACGTAAAAAAGAAGCTTTACTCTCTTTAATATGCTGATAATAAAATTCAGTAAGTTCTACGCCATATATGGATTTGAGAACATCCATATATTTCACTTCTTTCATGTTTAATTGTTTTTGATATTTTAAATGGAAAAATTCTCTTAGAAGATTTAAGTACGGGAATAAAGTAATGATGCTTTCTCCACGAAGTCCCTTAATCCACAGTGCCGTTAATGTGTACAAAGCCTCAGAATAAGGCTTATGAAAACAGTGAGTAGAAAACTGATGACGAAGATAATAATCATTCAATTTTTGAAATTGTTTTTGTTGCTGGATAGAAAGCGTATGAGAAAAATCTTCAAAATGATGGATTAAAAAAGTAGCTTCACTAGAACTAATTAAATACTCAATAATTTCTTCAAATGCCTTATTATAAGGATTAGGATCTGGAGAAAATAAATTATAGAAAAAATAATACTTTTGTTGTTGCTCCTCAAGTAATTCAATCTGTTTCACTAACAAACTTAAATCCTGCGTATAACGTTCCATTGTATTACCCTCCTTAAAGCTCTTTTTCTTTTATTGTAACGCTTACATTTTTAGTCGTCAATATGAATATTTATCTATTTTTTAGTTAATATTTGTCGAATTTAAGATTTTTAAAATAGACTTGACTTAGGTGGGAGTGTCTTTCATAATGGAGAAAGTTTAAGAGAAGGAGAGGTTTTATGTCTAAAAAAACTAAAGGAACAATTGCGATTACTTTGGCAATTGCAGCGATGGTTCTAATATTTGTTAGTTCTAGTATGTCCTACAAAGATCAATCCTTAGTATCGACGATTCAAAAGGGATTGCCCTCTCAACCATTTTCAGAATTGCTTTCAAAGATTAAGTTTGAATATGCGGGACAAACGATTAGTATTCCTTCATTAGGCTATGCTCAATTCGTTGAATT
This sequence comes from uncultured Granulicatella sp., assembly GCF_938030755.1. Taxonomy (GTDB): domain Bacteria; phylum Bacillota; class Bacilli; order Lactobacillales; family Aerococcaceae; genus Granulicatella. The sequence goes on from NZ_CALHIF010000039.1 coordinate 39,887, forward strand.
TTTTATTCGCAAAATAACCCATTTTTTAGCCTACTTTTTTATTGGCTACCAATGGACAAGAGGATTAACTGTTCATGTTCGAAAGAAAGGACTCCCTCAATTTTTAGCTATTTTTATAACTGTTTTATATGCAATTACTGATGAATTCCATCAAGGAATCACACCTGGAAGAACTCCTTTAATTCAAGATGTGTTTATTGATGCGTTAGGCGCGATGTTCGGTGTCGGTTTAGGAACTTTGAAGAAGATTAAATAGAGAGAAAAACGTTGAAGAAACTCTTCAACGTTTTTTTATTTTGAGGGGCTTTTTCATTCCTTTTTGCATAGCTCATTATGACTAGTCAAAGAGTGGAGGAAGAGATATGGAAATGAATGAATTAGCCGAGGAAATCTTTAAACAAGCTATTTCCCACCAATTGGATGATATTCATTTATTGCCCATTGGAGAGGAGTATGTATTTTATTTAAGAGATGTTAATGGTTTAAAAGAGCTAAGGAAAGTTTCAACGAAGATTGCTGAACAGTTTATTTCATATTTGAAATATCAAGCGGGGATGGATGTTGGGGAGAGAAGACGACCTCAAAGTGGATCACTGACTTTTGAATTTTCAGCGCATCAAATCATTGAGTTACGTATATCTATTATTACTAATTTTAAGCAAAAAGAATCAATGGTCATTCGACTATTACATCGTTCCCAAAAAGAGAATTCTTCTATTCAAGCGACAATCTACTTTCCAAAGGATTGGAGATTATTAGAACAGTTTTTTAGATATAAAAGTGGACTAATTCTATTTTCTGGTCCTATTAGTTCGGGAAAAACAAGTACCATGTATTCTTTACTTAGGGAAAGAATGAATGAAAAGACGTTACAAGTCATTACAATGGAGGATCCAGTTGAATATCATGAACCTATGTTTCTTCAGACGGAAATTAATGAAAAAGCTGGGATTACTTACGAACTTTTAATTAAAAGCTGTTTAAGACATCATCCAGATATTCTTCTCATTGGGGAAATTAGAGATGAAATGACCGCAAAGATGGCTATTCGAGCTGCCTTAACAGGTCATCTAATTTTAGCGACGGTGCATGCAAAAGATTGTAATGGTGTCATCTCTAGACTAATAGAACTTGGAGTTAGTAAGACGATGTTAGAACAAACGATTATCGCAATTTGCTCACAACGTTTACTTCCAAGATACTGCGCCCTGTGTCATCAAGAATGCCAAATCTATTGTAATCACTTAGCGAATGGAGAAAAAAGAGGAACGATTTTTGAAATTGAAACGAATCGTAAAATTTCGGACTTTTTAAACAAGAATCAGTTTGAAAGAGACGAGGAAAGGATTCATCCTTTTAATAAGGTGTTAAGAAAGGCTTATGCATTGGGATATATTACTGAAAAAACTTACGAAACCTATCAAATTATCTAAGAAATGGAAAGCGGACATACAAGCTAGATTCATACTTCAATTGTCTCATCTATTACAAGAAGGGTTTAGTTTAGATGAGTCCTTAAAATTTTTAGAGTATTTATTTGATGCACAGAAAAGTCAGATAGAACAGATGAGAAAATTATTGAGTGAAGGATATCGGTTTGATCAATGTTTGAGAGAGATTGGATTTTCAGAAACTCATACTTCTCAAATTTATTTATCAATGCAATTTGGAAGCTTTGAGAAAGCTTGTAATTCTATTGGAGAATTTTTAATGCGGAAACAAAAACAAAAGAAAAAAATACATCAAACAATGATTTATCCAGCCTTCCTTTTTATATTTGTCATTGGGATGATTCTTTGTATCCGAGTGTTATTACTTGATCAGTTAGGCAGTATGATTCAAGAGGAACAATTAAAACAAAGTGGATTTCTATATTGGATATGGCTGTGGTTCCAGAATTTACCGCAAATCTCTCTCATTATATTAGGAGTTGGAATGACATTCTCTCTTCTTATTTATTCTTTTTGGAAACAAAAGGATTCGTATCATCAATTTCTAAGTCTGATTCATTTCCCGATTGTTGGGCAGAGTGTTCAACAATATGTCACCTTTTTGTATGCAAGAGAATTTTCTTATTTTTTAAGGAATGGACAATCTCTTTTAACCATGGTTGCAGAAATGAAGAAGGATGGAACGAGTAACCTTTCAAAAATCCTTGCTGAAAAAATTGAACAAAAACTAGTCCGAGGAGAATCTTTCTCGGGTGCGCTTGAGAAAATAGGGCTATTTCGAAAAGAATTTATTTGGCTTGTATTAGAAGGAGAGAAGACTAGACAGTTAGATGTCCAACTAAAGGTTTACGCTGATCAAATGCTTGAAGAATTTTCAAAAGGAATCGAAAAGAAAATCAAATGGATACAACCAATACTCCTAATGGGAATTGGGTTTCTCATCGTTTCCATGTATCTCATCTTATTACTACCGACTTTAACTATGATTGGAGGATATTAAAATGAAAACAAAGAAAAAAGGCTTCACATTAATTGAATTACTCGTGTGCCTCTTTATTATTGGTTTGATGATGCTACTGATTATTCCGAATATTGCACAACAAAGAAAGACTGCACAAGAGAAAGCTGACGAAGCAATTGTGAATGTAGTCAAGACTCAACAACAATCGTATATGCTGCAAAATAATACAAAAGAAGTTCCGACGGTAGAAGAATTGCTTAACAAAAAGTATATTGATCAAAAACAAATGGAAGCTTATAAAAAGGTAGATCCTAAGCTTATCACGCCTGATGCTCAATAATTATGAAGAAAAGAGCATTTACGCTTGTTGAATGCTTAATATCGCTGGCGATTGCTTGTTTCTTAGTGATACTGACTCCGCCTTTGATTAGTCAGTCATATGTGAATTGGAAGGAAGAAGTATTTCTTAGAGAGTTTGAGCAAGTGATGGATACAGCACAGATTACAGCTATTTCAACGGGCAAAGGTTCATTTGTGACAGTTTCGGGTGGCCTAGTGGAATTAAATTGTCATGGAGCTAGAGAGTTGGATAGGAAGATTCGTTTTCCAGAAACAATGAAGAGTTATTCTATCCAAACATATAGTTTTAAACCTTATAGTGGGAATGTAAGTCAGTTTTCATCAGTGACTTTTGATGGGCAGAATCGCAGATACACTTATGTTTTTCAATTAGGGGAGGCTAAGTACCATGTTGAAATTACCAACAAGTAGAGGATATGTATTGCTTGAAGCGTTAATAGGGCTGATGGTTTTATCGGTTATTGTCTCCTTAATTAGTTTTACGGTAGGGCAACTGTACCGCCGGCAACAACTAAAAGGATGCTTTTTGGATGCAGCATCTACACAGCTAATGGATTTACAAGCTAGCGCTACGTATCCTATAGCTTTAGATAAATTACCAAATGAAGAGTTTCAAAAGATGAAAAAAGTTACACTAGAAAAAGTAAATTCAACAGGCTCGCCAACAATAGTAACAGTATCTTGTGGAGAACATAAGGAGGTGTTCCGAATCAATGCAATTACCGAGAAAAAGGTCCGGATTTCTTCTCATTGAACACCTCTTGGCTCTTGTCATTATCTCTATTAGTTTAGTGGCATTTATGGGACTTTGCACAGCGTTTTTAAAAATCAAAGATCGACTCAATGTTCCTGATGATATTAAATGGCATGTAGCAGTACAACAGATGAATTATAATTATGCTGGATATAGACTGAAGTCATTTAACGGCTACAATCCTTATATTGCATATTTTGAAAACATGACATCTGAGAAAACAGAGGTGATTACATTAGTTTCTAGTTGGAGGGACGGAGGAAAGATTTATAAAGGATCAGGAGGAAGTGGAGGACACCAACCATTTCTCTACGGCATTCACTCCTTATCCATTCAAAGAAATGGTAGCAGATTATTGATGTCACCAACTCTGAATCAAGGGAATACTTTTCGATTAAATTTTGCACCAAAGAATCGTGTTATTTACATCAAAGTGAAAGAGGTAAAGGAAAAGAAAAATGACAAACCCTAAAAGAAAAGGAACATTACTTTTTCAGTTTTTAGCACTCCTTGCTATTGCTAGTTTCCTCATCATTGCTCTATTAAGAATTCATGCCCATAACACTCTTGAATATCGCCTTCTAGAAGATGGGTATCGAATGGATTTATTGCTCGAGATGGCGAGTCAAACAGTGCGTCAAAGGCTTTCTTTTAAAGGGGATGAAATGACTTTTCCGGATAATATTCAATTTTCTAATGGCACAGTGAGGGTAGAATGGAACGAGAAAGCACATCAATTTATGTTAAAGGCATACCTTCCAAATGGCCACACGAAAGAAGATACACTAATTATTCAGTTTTTAAAATAAACTAAACGCTAGATAGCAACTTCTTTTGTTTTTTTCATTTTCAAGATATGGTATACTTTTCAATGAGAAAATGAAAAGATGGTGAAATGATGACACAAACAATCGGAGAAATTTTAAAAAGTGCAAGGCAATTAAAAGGATATACTCTTGATGACTTGCAACAAATTACAAAAATTCAAAAACGTTATTTAATTGCAATTGAAGATAATGATTTTGACTTGATGCCAGGTGCTTTTTATACACGTGCGTTCATTAAACAGATTGCGGACACAGTTGGTTTAGACGGTGCAGCTTTATTAGAAGAACATGCATCAGAAATTCCACAAGCAATTGTTAAAACAACGACTTCTACAACTGCTCAGACTTCAGTAACAAGTAATCGCACACGTTTAAATAAGAATAAAAGTAAATGGTCTTCAATATCAGATACTTTAAAGAATTATTTCCCTACAATTTTATTGGGAATGTTCATAGTAGCGATTATTTTTGCTATTGGACAAGCGGTTTTAAACACTCGTAGTCAAAGAAATAATCAAGTTACCACACAAGTAACGACTCAGCAAAGTGCTGTACAAGAAACAACGGTTGCTACTACAACAACAAAAACTCCAGAGGTTACTAGTGTAAATTACTCATACGCGAATGGGAATGCTTTATACTATACTGCTCAAGTAAGTAAATTTCCTCTAGAGGTTAAAGTGTTGAACCAAGCAAGAACAGATCTTTGGGCTCAAATCTCTGCAGATGGAACAGTTGTTGCAGATGGCGTACCAAGTACTGGGCAAACAGTTTCTGGTTCTATTCCAGAAGGAACAACAACCATTCGTATGGATTTTGGTTATACACCTTTAGGAACGATTACCGTTGGAGGAGTTGAACTAAAAATTCCAGAAGGTTCAACTGCAAATAGAATTTATATTACAGTACAATAGGAGAAACTCAGTGAATTTACCAAATAAATTAACCGTAATGAGAATTTTCATGATCCCGGTATTTATCGTTCTCATGAGTTTGCCAAGTGAAGCCTTCGGTGCGATGAATCTTTTAGGTTCACAAATCAATGTTGTACACTTCTTGGCAATGATTATTTTCGCGATAGCTAGTTTTACAGATTATCTTGATGGCTATTTAGCACGCAAATACAAATTAGTAACAAACTTTGGGAAGTTTGCAGATCCTTTAGCAGATAAAATGTTAGTGATGACGGCTTTCATCATGCTTGTTTCATTTAGTTTAGCCCCAGCATGGGTGGTTAGTATCATTGTCTGTCGTGAATTAGCAGTAACTGGTCTACGACTATTACTAGTGACTGACGGAGAAGTTATGGCCGCGGCATGGCCAGGAAAAGTGAAAACAGCTACTCAAATGTTGGCGATTATTTTTCTGTTGACGGATGATTTGTTCTTTAAGCCAATTGGCGTTCCAATTGGACAAATCTTATTATATAGTTGTTTAGTATTTACAATCTATTCAGGTTTGGATTATTTTGTAAAGAATCGACATGTATTTGCGGATTCATTTACTAAAACAGAATAACAAATGAAGCCTGAAACATTATTGTTTTGGGCTTTATATTTTTTACAAAAAAGAGTGTAAGGAAGGCGAAAAAATGAATGCGGAAATTATAGCAGTCGGAACTGAACTACTTATGGGTCAAATTGTAAATACGAATAGCGCGTATTTAGCTCAAGAATTGGCGAAAAATTCGATACCAACTTACTATCAACAAGTGGTTGGGGATAATGAAGAAAGAATGTTTGAAGCGATTGAATTAGCTGCTTCAAGAAGTGAGTTGATTATTTTATCTGGAGGTCTTGGACCAACGAAAGATGATATTACTAAACAAGTACTGGCTCGATTTTTAGAAGTACCACTAGTCGAAGATGAGGTAGCTCTTCAAAAAGTGATTGATTTTCATGTACGTTCTCATAGAGATATGAGTGAAAATAATCGTAGACAGGCACTCGCATTCGAGGGCGGTACCGTTTTTAAAAATCATAACGGCCTTGCAGTAGGGTGCGGTTTTGAAAAAGATGGCCGTCAATTCATTGTTTTACCTGGACCACCAAATGAATTGAAAATGATGATGCAAAAAGAAGTGCTCCCTTTCTTAAGAAAGAAAGTGGGCAAGGTAGATTTATTCGAGTCTCGTTATTTACGCTTCTTTGGAATTGGGGAATCTCGTCTTGTAACCATTTTAGAAAATCTAATTGAAGAACAAACAAATCCAACGATTGCGCCATATGCTGGTAAATTCGAAGTGATGCTTCGTTTAACGGCTAATGGGGAAACAGTAGAAGAGTGCAAAGACCTTCTTGATGGAATGGAATTACTTATCCAATCACAAGTTGGAGAATTTTTTTATGGATATGGGGATCACAATACATTACAGGAAGTCACTGTTGAGTTATTAAAAGAATCAGGACTCACAATTTCCTCTGCTGAAAGTTTAACGGGTGGATTGTTTGCAGCTAGTGTCGTGGCGTTCGAAGGAAGCTCGGCATACTTCCAAGGTGGAACAGTCGCCTATCAAAGAGAATCTAAAGAAACGCAACTAGGTATCGATAGCAACTTGCTAGATAAATACGGTATGGTCAGTGCAGAATGTGCCAAAGCTATGGCGGAGCAAGCAAGACTTCATTATCAAAGTGATTTAGGAATTTCATTTACTGGAGTTGCAGGACCTAGTGAAATGGAAGGAAAAGAAGTCGGGACGATTTTCGTCGCATTAGCTTCTCAAACAAACGTTGAAGTTCTTGAATTACACCTTGCGCGTAATCGTAACGATAACCGTGAATTCGCGGTACAACATGGATGGAATTTACTCAGAAAATATTTATTAAAACAAGTTCGAACAAAATAAGAACAAACGTTCGTATATTGCTTGCGCATAGAATAGAACATAGTGTACAATATGTTTGACTTAAAATTCGTGGAGGAATTAAAACATGGCAGAAAATGAAAATCGTCAAAGAGCATTGGAAGATGCGCTGAAGAAAATTGAAAAGAGCTACGGTAAAGGTGCCGTAATGAAATTAGGAGAAAAAGTAGATACACAAATTCAAACAGTATCTTCAGGGTCTCTTGCATTAGATATCGCATTAGGCGTAGGTGGATTTCCACGTGGACGTATCATCGAAGTATACGGACCAGAATCTTCAGGTAAAACAACCGTTGCACTTCATGCTGTTGCAGAAGTGCAAAAACGTGGTGGAGTAGCAGCATTTATCGATGCTGAGCATGCTCTAGATCCAGAATACGCAAAAGCTTTAGGCGTAAACATTGATGAATTATTATTATCTCAACCAGATACAGGGGAACAAGGATTAGGAATTGCAGATGCGTTAGTATCATCAGGAGCGGTTGACATTGTGATCGTTGACTCAGTTGCTGCGTTAGTTCCACGTGCCGAAATCGATGGCGACATGGGACAATCTCACGTAGGGCTTCAAGCTCGTTTAATGTCTCAAGCATTACGTAAATTATCAGGTTCCATTAACAAAACAAAAACAATCGCAATCTTTATCAACCAAATTCGTGAAAAAGTGGGCGTTATGTTCGGAAATCCTGAAACAACACCTGGTGGACGTGCCTTGAAATTCTACGCGACAGTTCGTTTAGAAGTACGTCGTGCAGACCAAATCAAACAAGGTACGGAAATTTTAGGGAACCAAACTAAAATTAAAGTTGTTAAAAATAAAGTGGCTCCACCATTTAAAACAGCTGTTGTGGATATCATGTATGGAGAAGGAATTTCTCAACTTGGGGAATTACTCGACATGGCAGCAGACCTCGACTTCGTGAAGAAGAGCGGTGCATGGTACGCTTATAACGACGAGAAGATTGGTCAAGGTCGTGAGAATGCAAAAGCATACTTGGCAGACCATCCTGAAGTCGTTTCTGACTTGAACCAAAAAGTTCGTGCTCACTATGGCATTGGAGTAGCAGTTCCTGTTGAAGTGGAAGAAGAAGGACAAACAAGTTTATTAGACTAATCAAATCAATAGAAAGAATCGGGCTAAAGGGCTCGGTTCTTTTTTATGCAAAGTTTAGTAACTGCTTAAGGTTTCATAAGAATGCTAGCAATTTACTTTAAAATAATGTACTCTTATGGTTGGTATAATTTAAGAAAGAGGATTTATCAATATATGTTTAAAAGAAAGCCTTATGTAGGCCTAAGTGATAAAATTCGAAATCAGAAGAATTCGCAACAAATTCTCTTGGAAAGTTCATCTTGGTTAACGATTGGGAATATCGTCTCAAGATTACTTGGAGCGCTTTATATCATTCCTTGGGGAATATGGATGGGTGCCGATAGGGATAATGCGAACTACTTATATTTTATCGCCTATAATATTTATGCATTAGTATTACAAATATCAACAGCAGGGATTCCAGTTGCGATTTCTAAAATCGTAGCGGACAACCATGCAAGAAGAGATTATAAAACGAGTTGGCGATTGTTTAAAGGAACAATGCTCTTTATGACGTTCCTAGGGTTTGTCTTTGCAGCAGGAATGTATTTTGCAGCGCCGCTGTTTGCAAAAGGAGCTACTCCTGAAGAGATTGCAGATAGTATTTTGGTCATCCGTTCGTTAACGCCTGCAGTACTCATTATTCCACCGCTTAGCTTAATGCGTGGATACTATCAAGGATATAATGAGATGGCTGCTTCTGCTAAATCTCAATTATGGGAACAAGTAGTTCGTATCTTATATATGTTAGGACTAACGTATTTTGTAATGCGTGTCGTTTCTGGCGGATATGTTCTTGCAGTAGCCCATTCAACCTTTGCTGCCTTTGTGGGAGCTGTTATCGCGTTCTTATACTTAGCGTATAAGATGTTCCGCGACCATAAAGGAATGATGGAATTAATGGAGGAAGGTCGTCCTGAACGTCCATTAAGTTTCTGGAAAATTATTTTTGAAGTGATGCGTGAAGCTCTACCGTTCGTATTAGTTACTTCAAGTATCCAAATCATCAGTTTGATTGACCAGGAAACCTTCCAACGTTTTGTGCCAATCTTTACGACTTACTCTTTTGAGGAAGGAAAAGAACTCATCACTTTATTTGGATTTAATGCGAATAAGATTATTATGATCGTTATTTCGCTAGCGATGAGTATTTCAACCGCGGCATTACCACTGCTTGCGGCTCATTATTCTGTGAATGATCGTGAAGAAGTCAAACTCGTCATAGCGAATAATCTTGGATTATTTGCGTATATTATGATTCCAGCTTCTGTCGGGATGGCGATTGTATCGGAACCAATTTATAATGTGTTCTATTCACCAGACCCAACTGGAACGTATTTACTAATCGTCTCATGTGTCATGTGTCTGTTCTTAGGATTATTTGTAACGTTCACATACATCTTACAATCGATGGAACAACATATCATCGCAATTAAAGCTTTAGGATTTACAGTGATTATTAAATTGCTATGGCAACCAATGATGATGTACTTCCTTGGTGGAGCAGGTCCGTTAATTGCAAGTTCGGTTGCGTTCTTCGTGGCTACACTGTATATGTGTCGTCACGTTCTTCGATTGACTCGATTCGATTTGAATTATGTGTTGAAGAAATTTGGTCAAGTGCTTCTTGCTTCTTTTGCAATGGCTGTGGCTTCTGCGATTACATTATTTGCAATTAAACAAGTCATGCCAATTGGTGGTAAAGTACGTGCTTTAATTGCAGTTGCTGTAGTTGGTCTTGTCGGAGTAGCGACATACGGGTTGATTACCTTGAAGAATCGATTAGCAGATGAGATGCTTGGCGCTCGTATCGGTGGCATTCGTCGTAAATTGAGGATGAAATAATGAGAATAGATAAATGTTTAGCAGATTGTGGCCTTGGAACTCGTTCCGAGGTCAAATCTTTATTAAAGGCCAAAAGAATTACCGTTAATGGTAAAGTCGTAACGAATGGAAAAGTTCAAGTGAATCCTGAAACCGATGAGATTTTATTCGATGGCGAAAAGATTCAGTATGAAGAGTTTGTCTATATTATGATGAATAAACCTAAAGGAGTCGTTAGTGCCACAGAAGATAATCTTCATAAGACGGTTCTGGATTTAATAGACCCCGTTTATTTAAAAAAAGGAGTCTTTCCTGTTGGGCGTTTGGATATCGATACGCACGGTTTATTACTGTTGACAAATGATGGAGAATTGGCACACCGTCTTCTTTCACCAAAGAAACACGTCACAAAAATCTATCAAGCAAGAGTTGATGGCGTGATGACAGAGGAAGATGCCGCTACTTTTGAGAGGGGCATTGTGTTATCGGATGGGACGGAGTACATGCCGGCACGTTTGGATATTCTTAGCACATCGCAGGATGAATCGATTATTCAGATTCACCTGAAAGAGGGGAAATTCCATCAAGTGAAACGGATGGTAAAGGCTTGTGGGAAAACCGTTGTCGATTTAGAGCGACTCACGATGGGACCATTACGCTTAGATAAGGGACTTGCTTTAGGAGAGAGTAGACTACTAACAGAAGAAGAACGACAATCATTAGAAATCAATGACGAACAGAAAGCTTAGGAGAAATCCTAGGCTTTTATTTGTTATAGAAAGGGTTTAACCGCTTTTCATCCCTTTGTAAAAATGGTAAGATAAAACTATTGAATCTACTTGATAGAGATTGGAGCGATTGGATGACAATTGATTGGAAAAAAGAAGTAGAACTTCGTAAAGAAGATTTATTAAAAGATTTATTTACATTATTACGTATTGACAGTGTACGTGATGATTCAAAAGCGACAGAGGAAGCGCCTGTAGGTCCTGGTCCTAAAGAAGCACTAGAAGCTTTCTTAGCAATCGGTGAACGTGATGGTTTCACAACAAAACAAGTTGGTAACTTAGCAGGACATATCGAATTTGCACCAAATCCAGACTTTAAAGAAACTCTTGGAGTTTTAGGTCACGTGGACGTTGTTCCAGTTGGGACAGGCTGGGATACAGATCCGTTTGAACCACAAATTATAAATGATCGTATTTATGCACGTGGATCAAGTGATGATAAAGGGCCAAGTATGGCAGCTTACTACGCGCTAAAAATCATTAAGGAATTAGGATTACCAGTTTCTAGACGTGTTCGTTTCATTATCGGAACAGACGAAGAATCCGGTTGGAAATGTATGGACCGTTACTTCCAAACAGAAGAAATGCCAGACTTTGGTTTCTCGCCAGATGCAACATTTCCAATTATTAACGGGGAAAAAGGAATTCTGTCATTACACTATGATATTCCAGGTGAAGCATCCGAAGGGGATTACCAATTATTAAGCTTTGATGCAGGCTTACGTGAAAACATGGTTCCTCAAGATGCGCATGCGGAAATTATTGTTCCAAATGCAGAAGAATTGGTGGATCGTTTCAACAAATATTTAGCAGTAAACCCAGTAGAAGGTTCTGCTAAAGTTGTAGATGAAAAAGTAGTTCTTGATATGGTTGGTAAATCAGCACACGGATCTACTCCAGATAAAGGAATCAATGCTGGTACACACTTAGCGAAATTCTTAAACCAATTCAACTTCAAAGGCAACGCGAAGAAATATTTAGCATTTGCTGCAGAAGTATTACATGAAGATACAGAAGGTAAAAACTTAAAAGTGGCTTATACCCATGAAGTGATGGGACCATTAACAGCTAATGCCGGAATCTTCACTTATACTCCAGAATTAGGTGGGGTAGCTGTAGTAAACTTCCGTTATCCATTAGGGGTCACTGCGGAAGGACTTGAAATTAAGACAGAAGTAGTTGCTTCAGGATATGGGTTCACGGTTGCTCACGGTAAAGCACAAGTCCCTCACTATGTTTCTCCAGAAGATGAGTTAGTGTCAACATTATTAGATATATATCACCGTCAAACAGGATTACCCGCACATGAACAATCCATCGGTGGTGGAACATATGGACGTATCTTCGAACGTGGTGTAGCATATGGTGCGCTATTCCCGGACTCAATCGATACAATGCATCAAGCAAATGAATTCTTCGCTTTAGAGGATTTATTCAGATCTACAGCAATATATGCAGAAGCGATTTATGAATTAATTAAGTAAAATTTTTGGGAAAGGTGGATGAACTTCATCCACTTTTTCTTTTTCCATTAGAATGACAAAAAATCCCATGATTTCTTAAAAGTTCTTTGCTATTCATTTGTAAAACGTGCTATACTACTAATGATATTATGTGTGAAAACTGTAAATTATTCATTTTTGGAGGCTAAAGCATGGGATTTATAATCTTTCTAGTGCTGATTGTAGTACTGGGTGCTGCAGTATATGGAACAGCAATCTATTTAACAAGAAAACAAAATAAAGTGATTGAGGAATTATCTGAGAAAAAAGATAAATTAATGGCAGTGCCAATTGCGGATACTTTCTATACTTTGAAGAATCTAAATCTAACAGGTCAAACAAAGAGAACTTACGAAACATGGCAAGCGACTTGGCAAACAATCACACGTTTTAGATTTCCTGAAATTGAAGCTGCTCTAGTAAGTGCAGAACAATATATTCAAAAATTAAACTTCTTTAAGGGGAGACAAGTTACTCAACAAGCTGAGAACTTAATAGAAGAAACAAAAGCAGAAGTTGATAAAATCTATTCAGCATTACAAAAATTATTAGATAGTGAGAAGCAAAATAGAGCGGAGTTAGATTTATTACAAGAACGTTATGCTTCAATGAGAAAAGATTTATTAGCACATAGCTTTTCGTTTGGAGAGGCTTTAGAGACTTTAGAAAAACGTTTAGCATACTTAGAGTTAGACTTCGCAAAGTTTAATACTTTAACAAACGAAGGAGACCACTTAGAAGCTAAGGAAGTACTTGGTCGTATTGAGAAAGAGATGAAAGAATTTGAATCCATCGTGGAACAAGTTCCTCAACTCTTAAAAGAAATTGATACTGTCTATAATGAACAAGTGGAAGATTTAAAACAAGGCTACAAGAGAATGGTTGAAGAACATTATCAATTCTCAAAAATTTCTATTCCTGATGAAATTGAGAGCATTGAAAAAACGATTCAAGTGGCTCGTAACCATATTGCTGCTACAGAATTAGAGGAAGCTCGTCAACAATTAGATAAAGTAGCTCGTGAAATCGACCAACTTTACGATGTGATGGAAGCAGAAATTGAAGCACGTGAATTTGTATACCGTAACAAAGCGCAAGTTGAAAAACGATTGAACCAAGTATTACAAAGCAACCGTTATGTGAATATTGAGGTTGATCGTGTATCACAAAATTATATTTTATCGAATAATGAATTTGTTCGTGTTCAAGAATTTGCTGAACAATTAGAAAAAGAACAAGAAGCTATTCAATACTACAGCAAGGCGATGAAAAATCATCAAGTACCTTACTCCGTTGTAAAAGAACATTACGAACTCGTTCTTGATAAATTAAATAGTATTGATGAAGATCAAACGGATTTAGTGAATACATTATCTGATTTACGTAGCCAAGAAAAAGCGATTCGTGATGGATTAGATGTCTTCGAATTAGACTTACGTAATATGAAACGTACGATTGAGAAGTACCACTTACCAGGTCTTCCAAAAGAATACTTAGAATTATTCTTTGCCACAAGCAACCGTATTGAGCAATTATGGCAAAAGATGAATCGTGTGAAGTTAGATATGAGTGAAATTAACGCCGCAAATAACGTGATTGAAGAGGATGTTGAGAAATTAGATATCCTTACAGAGCAAATTGTGGATAACGCTCAATTAACGGAGTATATGATTCAACATGCCAACCGTTACCGTTTATCCCATCCTGAAATCGAAACAGCAATTGGTCGTGCCCTTGACCAATTCAACCACACATTCAAATACGATGAATCATTACAAATTATTGAATCAGCGTTAGAAACTGTGGAACCAGGTGCAGGTAACCGAGTACGTCAAAACTATCAAGCAGAAAAGAATAATAGTTTATTCTTCTAATGTAAATATTCTAGCCACATGAGTGAGAGCTCACGTGGCTTTTTTATTCAATAAGGTCTTTCTTTCAATTAGTTAAACATAAGATATCGTATCATATTCAAGTTTTTCGGATAGAAAATCTATATTTCTTTATTAGGGGTAGGTGTATACTAAGTACAGATGAAGGAGGGGTAAGATGGATTTAGTATTTATGGGTAGCGTATTTTTGGCGGGGCTTTTATCGTTTTTTTCACCCTGTGTTTTACCGCTATTTCCAGTATATTTTGGAGTCTTAATGAGTGAACAAGATGGAGCGCATATTAAACTGGGTAAGTTTTCTATTTATTGGAAACCAATTATTCGGACATTGATATTCATAGCGGGAATCTCAACAGTCTTTTTCTTTCTCGGATTTGCAGCAACTATCTTAGGAAGCTTGATATACAATGCGTGGTTCAATATTTCTTTAGGAGTCATGATTGTTATTTTAGGTTTACATCAGATGGAATTCTTTCAATTTTTATTTTTACAAAAACAAAAGACTGTACAGTTTGAGATGAAGAATCAAAAGTCTTTATGGAGTAGTTACTTACTGGGGCTTAGCTTTAGTTTTGGTTGGACACCTTGTGTAGGTCCTGTACTGAGTGCGGTGTTGTCACTCATTTCAACACAACAGGCTAGTCCTTATTATGGAGTATTTTTATTATGTCTCTATATTCTTGGATTATCGATTCCGTTCTTAATACTATCGATTGCTTCAACTTTAGCATTTAAAGTCTTCAATCTTGCAAAAAAACGTTTAATGTTATTAAAAAAACTTGGTGGTTTAGTGATTGTGTTGATGGGCTTAGCTATTATTTGGGCACAGCTGCCACAAATACTTCACTAATGAAAAGGAGAAATCATGATGAAAAGAAAATTAATGTTAGCAGTATTTAGTACATTTTTATTAGCCGCTTGTCAAAACTCACAAATGGGTATGGATAAAATGGATATGAAAACTACTACTGAAGAAATGGGAATGATGAGCGAGCAAAAGACAGAAAATAAAGATTCAATGAATGGAAAAATGGGGATGTATGAAGTGAGTGGTTATACATTTAAAACTCTAGATGGAAAAGAAGTTTCTCTTGCAGAGTATAAGGGAAAGAAAATTTATGTAAAATTTTGGGCTTCTTGGTGCCCAATCTGTTTAGCAGGACTTGCAGATATCAATCAATTAGCGGACATGCCTCCTAAAGATGCAGTCGTTCTAACCGTTGTTGCACCAGGTGTGAATCGTGAAAAGAGTTTAGAGGACTTCAAGGAATGGTTTTCAGGATTAGAGTACAAAACTCTTCCAGTTTTAGTAGATAATGACGGTCAGTTTTTAAAGAAATTAGGAATCGTTGGATACCCATCTTCAGCTTTTATTGATGCAAATGGAAAAGTAGTAAGAGTTCAACCCGGTCACGTAACGAATGAGGATATCGTGAAGACTTTAGAAACACTCTAGAGGAGGGGGGAGCAGAATGGATAAAAAATTAATGATTGCAGTTGTTGTATTTCTTATTTTCTTAGCGGGAGCTTTGTATTTTGGTAAAGGAAATACAGTAGTCAGTTCTTCTGAATCAGAATCTATCTCAAAAAAGGTGACGAATCTGATTGAAAAAGAAGAAAATAAATCTGATACAAAAAAGGAGGCAACAAACGTGAAAGAAATTTATTTAGCAGGTGGATGCTTTTGGGGACTTGAGGAATACTTTTCAAGAATCAATGGGGTCATCGATGTTGTCAGTGGTTACGCCAATGGGAATGTTGAAACAACTAATTATCAACTCATCCACAGTACAGATCATGCAGAGACGATTCATGTGACTTATGATGCCGATAAGATCTCTCTAAGAGAATTATTGTTATACTACTTTAGAGTGATTGATCCATTTTCAGTGAATAAGCAAGGGAATGATGTTGGTCGCCAATATCGTACAGGAATTTATTATGTAGATGAAGCGGATAGTGCAATTATACAAGAAGTCATGAAAGAAAAAGAAGAACAGTTTGGAAAGAAATTAGCAGTTGAAACAGAAAAGCTACGTCATTTCGTGGTTGCTGAAGACTACCATCAAGATTACCTAAAGAAACATCCCAACGGCTATTGTCATATCGATGTGAGAAAAGCTAATGATCCAGTGATTGATGTGAATAAGTATCCACTTCCTGATGAAGAAACATTAAAGAAAACATTGACGAAGGAACAATATGCCGTAACTAGAGAAAACCGTACGGAATTAGCATTCTCAAATCAATATTGGAATAATCATGAAAAAGGAATTTATGTGGATGTAGCAACAGGAGAGCCACTCTTTTCTTCACGAGACAAATTTGATTCTGGATGCGGATGGCCAAGTTTCACGAAGCCAATTTCTTCAGAAGTAGTCACTTATCATGAAGATAATAGTTTTAATATGAAACGAGTGGAGGTAAGAAGTCGTATTGCAAATTCTCATTTAGGTCATGTGTTTGATGATGGTCCAAGTGATAAAGGTGGATTACGATTCTGTATTAATAGTGCTTCCATTAAGTTCATTCCTCTAGATGAAATGGATGCTCAAGGATATGGCTATTTGAAAAATTTTGTTGAATAACAATGAGGTGCTTTAGAAGAGAGGGATTACTGATGAAGATTTCTCTCTTTTAAAGCACTTTTTTAAGTGAAATGCACTCGAAATCATTCGATGAAAGAGTATAATAGGAGCAGGAGGGGATTTTATGTATTCAATCTTGATTGTAGAAGATGAACCGGTTATTCGAAAAGGGATTGCTTCTCTTGTTGATTTTGAAAGTTTGGGGATATCAAGCGTTCTAGAGGCCGAAAATGGGAAACAGGCGATAGCAATGATTCAAGAGCATACGCCTGATATTTTGCTGACGGATATTAATATGCCAA
This sequence comes from uncultured Granulicatella sp., assembly GCF_938030755.1. Classification (GTDB taxonomy): domain Bacteria; phylum Bacillota; class Bacilli; order Lactobacillales; family Aerococcaceae; genus Granulicatella. The sequence goes on from NZ_CALHIF010000039.1 coordinate 57,092, forward strand.
AAATGGATGGAATTACTTTGGCTCAATTAGCAAGATCTGAATTTCCACAATTAAGAATTATCTTTTTAACAGGATATGATTATGTGGATTACTTGCTATCAGCAGTCAAATTAGGGGTCGATGATTATATTCTAAAGCCTGTTACAAAAACAGAAATTGAATCCATGCTTATAAAAGTTGTCTCAAAATTGAATGAAGAAGAAAAACAAAGAAGACTATTAGAATTAGCCAGTAAGAATACCAGTCAATCTGAATCTATTCATTTTGAGAAATTGATTTTAGAGCAATTATCTAATCCGGAATTATCTCTAGTAGAACTGGCAAAACAATTAGGATTTAGTTCGAATTATTTAAGTATGCTTATAAAGAAGGAACTTGGTAAGTCTTTCCAAGAATATGTAACAGAGAAGCGCATTCAAATGGCGAAAAGACTTTTATTATCTACCGATATGAAAATATATGAGATAGCAGAAGCCGTAGGGATTGAAGATATGAATTATTTTTCCTACCGATTCAAATCAATAGTGGGAGTTACTCCAAAAAAATTTAGAAACGGAGCTAATGTATGAGAAACAAGTCTTTAGCAACACGTTTATTTGGATATCTGAGTTTAATGCTATGTGTACTTGTAGTCATCATTGGTAGCTTCTATTGGGTTCAAAGTAGTGAACTGTTTCATAGAGAAGTGGAAGAGCATACGATTCATGAGATAGATACGAGTGCAAAATATATTGAGCAATATGTTAGTAATTTAAAATCAACCTCAATAGCATTGGCCCAATCAAAAGAAATTCAAACCTATGCCCAAAACGACCATGCAAACAACAAGGATGCAATTCATCAGTTGTTTGATACTATTTTAAAGAGTCATCCAGAATTTAGAGCCATCCTATTTGTGACAAAGGATGGTAGAATTTTAAAGACTGGCATGGACGAAGAGATGGTAACATCTACAAACATGATGGCGCAAGAATGGTATAAAGAAGCTATCCTAAAATCAAACACGCCTACTATCAAATCGACGAAGAATAATAGTAATCAAGTGGTTATTTCTATTAGTCAGGAAATAAAAGGAGAAGATGGACAACATCTTGGTGTGATTCGTTTAGATGTAGATTATCAAGAATTAGAAAAGTATGTTAAAGAACTTTCTTTAGGAACAAATGGATATGCTTTTGTCATTGAAAAAGATGGCACGATTATTTATCATCCGGATTCTGAAGTGTTCGAGTCGGTAGAAAAACAAATGTCCGTTCAAGATATCTCCAATAGTCCGATGGATTCGATGGTCTCTGAAGATTACTTCGTTCATAAGAGTACCATTGGAAACGGTGATTGGGTCTTAGTTGGGGTAAGCTCGTTTAGTAGTTTTAAAGAGACGTCGTTCAAATTGCTTGCGATTGTGAGTGCTGTTGGGATTGTTAGTTTAATGATTTGTATGTTTGGAATTTATGCTCTGATGCGTTATCAACTGCTTCCTGTAAAACAATTAGGCCAGGTCATGAAGAAAGTTGAAGAGGGAGACACTACGATTCGAGCACAGGAGAACGGAGCGCAAGAATTCCAAGTGTTGGCTGCTAGTTTCAATCAAATGTTAGAGAAAATTGAAAAACTCATGCAGGATGAAAAAGAACAAGAAGCACTAACCAGAGTTTATGAATTAAAGGCATTAACGAGTCAAATTAATCCGCATTTTCTATATAATACTCTGGAGACTATTATTTGGATGGCTGAATTTCAAGACCATAAAAAAGTAGTAGAAATTACAAAAGCACTCTCTAATTGTTTTAGACTTTCGCTGAATGCGGGAAATGAATTAGTAACATTACAACAAGAAATAGAGCATGTACGACAATATTTATTTATTCAAAAGGAAAGATATGGCGATAAGTTAAATTATCGAATCGATTTTTCAGAAGAAATTCCTTCGATTATGATTCCAAAAATTGTTATTCAACCTCTCGTAGAAAATGCAATCTATCATGGAATTAAAGAAATCGATAGACCAGGGCAAATTGATATTACACTTCTAAAGATTGATGAATGGATTGAAATTTGCATTGCCGATAATGGAGTAGGAATGACTGGAGAAGCCACTTCAACGAAACAACTTGGTGGTATTGGAATCAAAAATGTTACTGAACGTTTGAAATTATTTTTTGGGGAAGCATTTACGATGACGATTGACTCAAAATCAAATGAGTATACAAAAGTCTATTTACGCATTCCGATAAAAAGGCAACAAGACTTGCAATAGTTGACAAAACAAGGCTCTTTTCGTATACTTCTAAAGGTAAGCAATCGGATTGAGATTTTACATAGTAGAGAGGCTTGTCTGGTGAAAATAGCCATCAAAATCGTGCTCCCGATTGAAAATTTTGTAGAAATACAAACGTCCTTCCAGCGTTAACGGAATTAGAGATGAATGAACAGCTGTTTCATTGTAAGCAAGGTGGTACCGCGGTAGGACGCCCTTGCAGCAATGGGGCAGTTTTTTTATTTACAAAAAGAAGGAGAATGAAGATGAAAAAATTATCAAGTAGCGAAATTCGTCAAATGTACCTTGATTTCTTCCAAGAAAAAGGACATAAGGTGCATCCAAGTGCAAGCTTAATTCCTGTCAATGATCCAACATTATTATGGATTAACTCAGGGGTTGCCACGCTTAAAAAATACTTCGATGGAACTGAAACACCAGAAGTTCCACGTATCACAAATGCTCAAAAGAGTATTCGTACAAACGATATCGAAAACGTAGGGCACACAGCTCGTCACCATACATTATTCGAAATGATGGGGAACTTCTCAATCGGGGACTACTTCAAAGAAGAAGTGATTCCATGGGCATGGGAATTTTTAACAAGTGAAAAATGGTTAGGACTTGATCCAGACCGCCTATACGTAACTTATTATCCAAAAGATCCAGAAACAAAAGCGTTATGGATGGATAAAGTAGGTCTTCCAGAAGATCATATCATTCCAGTGGAAGATAATTTCTGGGATATCGGTGCAGGTCCATGTGGTCCTGATACTGAGATTTTCTACGACCGTGGAGAAAAATATAATAACTTAGCAGAAGATGATCCAGAAAACTATCCTGGTGGAGAAAATGAACGTTACTTAGAAATTTGGAACTTAGTATTCTCTCAATTCAACCATATGCCAGACGGAACGTATCCACCATTACCACATAAGAACGTCGATACGGGGATGGGTCTAGAACGTGTGGTATCAGTAATTCAAGATACACCAACAAACTTTGAAACAGACTTATTTATGCCAATTATTAAGCAATTAGAAGGCTTAAGTGCAGGTAAGAAATACAATGACTCTAAAGAGTTAGATGTTTCATTTAAAGTTATTGCTGACCACATTCGTGCGGTAAGCTTTGCAATTGGAGACGGCGCGCTTCCTTCAAACGAAGGTCGTGGATATATCATCCGTCGTTTAATCCGTCGTTCTGTAATGCATGGACAACGTTTAGGGATTCAAGGTTCATTCTTAACCAAATTAGTTCCAACAGTCGCACAAATTATGCATAGCTACTATCCAGAAGTGACTGAAAACATGGAATTCATCCAAAAAGTGATTGCAAACGAAGAGGGTCGTTTCCAAGAAACCATTCACGATGGTTTAGCCATCTTAGAAAGTATTTTTGCAGACATGAAATCTTCAAACGAAACGACACTTTCTGGCGAAAATGCGTTCAAACTATACGATACTTATGGATTCCCATATGAATTAACATTAGAATACGCTAGCGATAATGGTTTCACAGTCGATGAAGAAGGTTTCCAAGCAGAAATGCAAGCTCAAAAAGATCGTGCACGTGCTGCTCGTAATACAGAAACATCAATGAATGTTCAATCTGCAGTATTACGTGATATCACTGTAGAGAGCAAATTTGTTGGATATGCTTCAACAACAGAAGAAGGCGTGTTAAAAGCCATCGTTGTCGATGATGAATTAGTAGAATCTGCGCATAAAGATGCACATGCTCAATTGGTATTCGATCGTACACCTTTCTATGCTGAAATGGGTGGACAATTAGCAGATCACGGTACCATTCAAGATGCCAGCGGTACAGTTGTAGCCAATGTATTACAAGTGAAGAAAGCTCCTAATGGACAACCATTACACACAGTAGAAGTGATAGGAGACTTACAAGTAAACTCAACTTATACATTAGTGGTTGATGCGGATGAACGTGCAAAAATCATCAAGAACCATACAGCAACTCACTTATTACATCAAGCATTGAAAGATGTTCTAGGAACACATGCAAACCAAGCTGGTTCTCTTGTAACACCAACTGGATTACGTTTCGACTTCAGTCACTTTGGTCAAGTAACTTCTGAAGAATTAGCTGAAATGGAACGTATCGTAAACGAAAAAATCTGGGCTGGTTTAGAAGTAGTGACTGTTGAAACAACACTTGAAGATGCGAAGAGCCGTGGGGCAATGGCACTTTTTGGCGAAAAATACGGCAACTTAGTTCGTATGGTCAACATTGGTGACTGGTCAATCGAACTTTGTGGTGGTATCCATGTTGGTAATACTCAAGAAATCGGATTATTCAAGATTGTTTCTGAATCAGGTATCGGTGCTGGTGTTCGTCGTATCGAAGCTGTCACAAGTAAGGAAGCATTTGACTTATTAAGCCATCACGAAAGCTTACTAAGACAAGTAGCGGGTGAAGTAAAAGCTGTTCAATTGGATTCCGTTGTAGATCGCGTTGCAACTTTGGGCCAAGAATTGAAGGAAGCAAATGCAGAAATTGCAAAACTAAAAGCTAAAATCATGAAATCTGAAGTAGCAGATGTCTTCAATAACGTAGAAGAAGTGAACGGAACTTCATTCATTACCGTTTCTCTAGAAAATAAAGAGATGGATGAATTACGTCAATTAGCAGATACATGGAGACAAAAAGGTGCTAGCGATATCTTCGTAGTTGGTACTGCTTCTGCGGATAAAGCGAATCTCTTAGTAGCGGTATCGAAAGAGGCCAATGCGAAAGGATTAAAAGCAGGCGATATCATTAAGGCGATTGCTCCAGCTATCCAAGGTGGAGGCGGAGGCCGTCCTGATATGGCTCAAGCAGGTGGTAAGAACCCTGCAGGTATTCCACAAGCATTCGAATTGCTTAAAGAATATTTAGCTAAATAAGACCAAAATTTGGAAACCTTCCTTAAGCTTATGAATGAGTTTTAAGGAAGGTTTTTATTGTGAAAGCAAAGGAAAGGCTTTCTAAAAGTTTAAGAATCGGTAAGTATCGATTGTAGTTTTGCTGAAAATCTTGTAATATAAGTATATATATTGAAATGAGGTGTCAGTATGAGTTCAATAGATGAAACAGTCCTATTTAAGTTTAATGAAAAGGATGAAAAAAGCGTTCAAGAAACTTTAACTATCGTGTATGATGCGTTGAATGAAAAAGGATATAGTTCAATTAATCAAATTGTAGGATATTTATTGTCTGGGGATCCAGCGTATATTCCTAGACATAAAGATGCGCGTAATTTAATCCGTCGTCACGAAAGAGATGAGATTTTGGAAGAACTCATTAGACATTATATTCGTTCTACAGGAAGAGATGCCTAATATGAGATTGATGGGCTTAGATGTCGGAAGTAAAACTGTGGGAGTCGCCGTTAGTGATTTAATGGGATGGACTGCTCAAGGAGTTGAAACGATTCCGATAAATGAAAATGCTTCTGAATTTGGCTTTAAACGTGTAGTTCAATTGGTAGAAGAATACGGTGTTGAGAAAATTGTGATAGGTCTACCAAAAAATATGAATAACACGGAAGGTCCAAGAGTAGAGGCTTCTCGACGATATGGAGCAAGTCTAGAAAAAAGACTCCAAATTCCCATTATTTTTCATGATGAGCGCCTTACTACGATGCAAGCTGAAAGAATGCTTGTAGAAGAAGGAAATGTTTCAAGAAAAAAAAGAAAGCAAGTCATTGATATGCTCGCTGCAGTCATGATTTTACAAAACTATTTAGATTTAAATGGAAATCAATAAAAGAAAGAGGAAAGAAAATGACAGAACATTCACATCACGAACACGATCATGAACATGATCACTTAGAAGGACACGAAGGTCACGAACATATTACAATCGTTGACGAAGAAGGAAACGAAATTTTACACGAAGTATTATTTACTTTTGAATCAGAAGATTACAATAAATCATATGTTTTATGCTATCCAGCAGGAATTCCTGAAGGTGAAGAAGTAGAATTACAGGCTTTCTCATATGTAGAAGCTGAAGATGGTACTGAAGGTCAATTAAACCCAATCGAAACAGAAGCTGAATGGGATATGATTGAAGAAGTATTAAACACATTCTTAGCAGAAGAAGATTTATAATCCAAAAAGACCAAGGGTTGCCTTGGTCTTTTGTTTTTTAGAATATAAACTAGCTTAAAATATTGTTATATGAAGGTTCTAACTCCCTTTTCTAATTGAGTTTCTTCATTTTTTTATAATAATAGGGTATAATAACTACAACTATGGTTACCTTATGTGACTATCTTAGGAGGAAAACAATGTCTCAAAATGAACATAAAAAGCATTCCTTAATTTCCGAGACGGATTCTAAAAGAGATATCCGAAAGAAGGAAACGTCTATTATTAAAAAGATTATGAAGTATTTCATGATTGCACTTCTAGCAATTGTTCTAATTGGAGGAATCTTTACTTGGAACTACATTAATGGTGAAGTAAAACCTGTAGATAGCGAACAAACAGAATTGGTTGAATTTGAAATTAATCAAGGGGAATCTGTTAAAGATGTTGCGAATCATTTGAAGGAAAAAGAGTTTATTCGTAATTCAAAATTTTTCACGTTCTATTTAAAATTTAAAAATGTCGCAGGATTTAAGGCAGGAGCTTATCAAGTTTCAAAAAGCATGACTTTAGATGAAATTATTGAAGAGCTTTCGGGTAAAGGAAAAGAGAAAAACTTGAACGCAACGAAGGTTGTGATCCGAGAAGGAGAGCAGCTGAGTGATATTTCTAAAGAAGTTGCTAAATCAACGAAATACTCAGCTGAAGATTTTATGGCTAAAGTTCAGGATAGTAGTTTTATTGAATTGTTAGTTCAAAAGTATCCTAAATTATTAACTCAGTCATACAATTCATATAATGTGAAGTATGTTCTAGAAGGATTTCTTTTCCCAGCAACTTATGATATGAACGATAATAAAACACTTCAAATGTTAATTACTGAAATGGTGGCTAAAACAGATGAAGTTTTATCAAAATACTACTCCCAAATTGAAGCGAGTCCTTATACTTTACAACAAATTATGGCTTTAGCTTCTTTAATCGAAAAAGAAGGGGTTAAACTTGAGGATCGTAAGAAGATCGCTAGTGTCTTCTATAATCGTCTTGAAAAAGGCATGATGCTTCAAACAGACGTTGCTGTGCAATATGCTTTAGGAGAACATAAAGAAGCTCTATCATTGAAAGATTTAGAAGTTGATTCTCCATATAACTTATACCAAAATTATGGTGTAGGCCCAGGACCTTATAATAGTCCAAGTGAGGATTCTATTGTAGCCGCATTAGAACCTGAAAAAACGGATTATTTATACTTTGTAGCGGATATTCATACGAAAGAAATTTATTTTGCGAAAACGTATGAAGAACATTTAGAATTAAAAGCTAAATATGTGGATAAGGAGTAAGGTCATGGAAAAGAGAAAGCCAATTGTTATCGGAGTTACTGGTGGCTCAGGAAGTGGGAAAACAAGTGTTAGCCGAAAAATTTTGGAGAATTTCCCGGAATTAACGATCGTAAAAATTGATCAAGATTACTATTATAAAGATCAAAGCCATATGCCGTTTGAAGAACGTTTAAAAACAAACTATGATCACCCATTTGCTTTTGATACAGATTTATTAATTGAACATATGAATAAATTAATCAATTTTGAATCGATTGAAGAACCCGTATATGATTACGAAAATCACACAAGAAGTGATAAAACAATTCATCAAGAACCAAAAGATGTCATTCTCATTGAAGGGATCCTTATTCTTGAAGATAAACGTTTACGTGATTTGATGGATATCAAAGTATATGTAGATACAGATGATGATATTCGAATTATTCGACGCATTAAACGGGACATGGTGGAACGTGGTAGAACACTTGATTCAATCATTCATCAGTACATGTCTGTTGTAAAACCAATGCATCATCAATTTATTGAACCTACTAAAAAATTCGCAGACATCATTATTCCTGAGGGTGGATCGAATACAGTTGCAATTGACTTAATGACTACAAAAATAGCTTCTATTTTAAGAGAATTATCTTAATTTCTGGACCTTTGAACTTGTTTCAAAGGTCTTTTTTATACAAAAAATTCACTGAAATTTCTTAAAATCATATAAAAATAATGAATAGGGCTTGCAATCTTCACTATAAAATGTTAAAGTTTTAGCATTGTAGATTGAGATAATCTAAAAAACAATATAGGGGAGAGTCGTATGACTGAAAAAGTATTTCCAATGACGCTTGAAGGAAAAGCAAAACTTGAGGCCGAATTAGAAGAATTAAAAGTCGTTAAACGTAAAGAAATTGTAGAGCGAATTAAAATTGCTCGTAGTTACGGTGACTTATCAGAAAACTCTGAATATGAATCAGCTAAAGATGAACAAGCTTTTGTTGAAGGTCGTATTTCAACATTAGAAAAAATGATTCGTTTTGCTGAAATAATTGACGATAACAATGTTGAAAAAGATATTGTATCATTAGGTAGAAAAGTTACGTTTATCGAATTACCAGATGGAGATGAAGAAACTTATACAATTGTTGGTAGTGCAGAAGCAAATCCAATTGAAGGTAAGATTTCAAATGATTCTCCAATTGCCAAAGGGATTATTGGTAAAAAATTAAATGAAGAGGTAGTGATTCCAACTCCAGGTGGAGAAATGAAGATCAGAATTATTGATATTCAATCTGCTTAATTCATATTAAAAAGCTAGGAGACTTCCTAGCTTTTTTTGTATATCATTCTTTAGACTGATGGTCTTGAAATTATTTCGTGATAGGATTGTAAGTGAGAAGATGATATACTAATACCTATATGGAGGTGAGAAGATGAAAAATATTAAAAAGATGCTCATTGTATTGTTACTAGGGACAATGATTTCAGCCATTGAAATTACTACAAGAATGGGTTTATTTATCATCTTTGCACTTGGAGTTGCTACTATCGTAAGTAGTTTAGTTCTTTTTAGACGTGTTAAATTTATGAGAAATTTAGGCTTATGTTTTGGTGGTTTATTTATGGTATTGCCTTTATTGTCTACGGCTGGGATTTGGTTAGGCATGATAGGGGCATTACTCATTCTATTACTTAGTCAGGATAGTTCATCTTTTTCTACGATAACGACTATTTTTCAAAGAAAAAATCAGCAAGAATATATTTTCGTGAATTCTAGAGAGGAAGAGATTGATTCAGAGAAAATTAAACGTTTCGATTGGATAGGATCTCAAATCATTGGAAATGAACCTTATGAATGGAACGATATTAACGCTGGACAATTAGTTGGAGATACCATTATTGATTTAGGAAATACGATTCTTCCGGCAAAGGAAAATGTAATTGTAATACGAAAAGGACTTGGACGAGTTCGAATTTTGGTTCCGTATGGAGTCGGTGTCATGATTCACCATCATAGTTTCGCTGGAGAATTAGAGTTTGAAAAGCAAACTTATACCCTAAGCAATGAGTCGATCCAACTATACAGTAAAGATTATCAAAGAACGAGTAAGCGAATTAAAATCTATACGACAATTGTAGCTGGAAAAATTGAGGTGATTGAAGCATGAAGCAACGAATCCTCAAAAGCTGGCTTCTATTTTCAGCTCTTTATAGTATTGTCAGTACAGTATTCATATTTCTATTTAGAAAATGGTTTAATTTTGATCATTTAGAAGAGATTAGTTTTCAGGAAACACTGGGGACTATCACGTTATTTCTTTTAATACTTCTATTTTTAGCATTAGTTTCTGCTATTATCTTATATGGATTAAATCGCCAGGCAGAAAGAAAAATTACAGAGCAGCTGTTAATGATTCAAAAGGCTCAATTTCAGTTGGTAAAAGATAAAGATGAATCTAATTGGTTGAATGAAGCAACAATTCTAGATTTAAAAGCATTTTATGCTCAATCAATGGCGATATCGAATCAGATTGAAACGGTATCTCTAGAATTGCAAGAAATTGGTAGAAAACCGCAGTATGTTGGAGAAGAAACGAAAGAACAAGTCATTGAACAAGAAAGAAGACGGATTGCCAGAGAATTACATGACTCTGTAAGCCAGCAATTATTTGCAGCAATGATGATGATTTCAGCGTTGAATGAAAGAAAGCAACATTTTGATGAAAAAGAACAAAAACAACTATCTATGATTGAACATGTTCTTTCCCAAGCTCAGTCTGAAATGCGTGCATTATTACTACACCTTCGACCAATTTCGTTAGAAAATAAATCCTTAAAATCCGGAATCGAAGGTTTATTAGTGGAATTACAAACGAAAGTGCAAATGAAAATTCATTGGGATATAGAAGATGTTACTTTGCCAGAAGGGGTTGAAGATCATCTCTTTAGAATTGCCCAGGAATTACTTTCGAATACTCTAAGACATTCTCATGCCAAACATTTAGAAGTTTACTTAAGACAGAAAGATTCAAATGTAATCTTTAAAATAGAAGACGACGGTGTTGGTTTTAACGTTGAGGCCATTCATCCTGGTAGTTATGGAATCAATAATATGAAAGAAAGAGTACAAGGACTTGGTGGACAAGTGAAGATTGTAAGTTTCCCAAATCAAGGGACAACAATAGAAATCAAAATTCCGCTTGGTCGTCATTTGGAGGGAAATTATGATTAATGTTTTATTAGTAGATGACCATGAAATGGTACGATTAGGCGTGTCTTCTTATTTATCAATGCAAGATGATATCGATGTTATTGCTGAAGCAAAGAATGGTCGAGAAGGGGTAGAGAAAGCTTTATCTTATAAACCGGACATCATTTTAATGGATTTAGTCATGCCTGAGATGGATGGAATTGAAGCGACAAAAGAAATTTTACGTCAATGGCCAGAAGCAAAAATCATTATTTTAACTAGTTTCATTGATGATGAGAAAGTTTTTCCAGCCATCAATGCGGGTGCGAAAAGTTATATTTTAAAAACTTCTTCGGCTTCTCAAATTGCTAAAGCTATTCGTGATACTTATCAAGGGGACGGCGTATTTGAACCTCAAGTGACTGATAAATTAGTGAATAGAATCCAAAAGAAACAACAACATTTCCCTCATAATGATTTGACTCAACGAGAATTAGAAGTTCTTCTTTTAATTGCACAAGGAAAATCAAATCAAGAGATTGCCGATGAATTATTTATTACTTTAAAAACAGTAAAAACGCATGTTTCCAATATCTTATCAAAATTGGAAGTAGAAGACAGAACGCAAGCAACGATTTATGCATTCAAACATCAGTTAATAAAAATGTAGGCTTGGCTACTGTTATTAGTGATTCATTAATATGAATAATAAAAAGAATTAAAACGAAAAGATGTATGGAATTTTCCGTGCATCTTTTTTAATGTACTCACTATGGTTTGGAATGAAAGTAATTTCGAAAAAAGGATAAAGAAACAAATGATAAAGGCAGTTTTTGAAACTACTTACTAAAAAAACGTTGTGTATTGAAAATGGTTTCTGCGACTAGTATACTGATAGATATGAAAGGGTTTTAAAAAGGAGGCTGTTTATGAGAATACATGGTCAATTAATTGTATCATGCCAAGCATTGCCGCATGAACCATTGCATAGTGATTATATTATGGCTCGTATGGCAGTTGCTGCAAAGGAAGGAGGAGCAAAGGGAATTCGTGCCAACTCAGTAGTGGACATAAAAGCAATCAAAGAAGCTGTAGATTTACCAGTGATTGGAATTATTAAACGAGATTATAACGATTCAGATGTTTTTATTACTGCTACGATGAAGGAAGTAGATGAACTTATGACGGTTCAACCAGATATTATTGCACTTGATGCGACTTCATCTACTCGTCCAAATGGACAATCGTTGGACGAATTTTATAAGGAAATTAGAGAAAAATATCCTGATCAATTATTGATGGCGGATTGTTCTACAGTAGAAGAAATGATTCATGCTGATGAACTTGGTTTTGATTTTATCGGAAGTACTTTAGTGGGATATACGAAACAAAGTAACGGCGATAAAATTGAAGCGAATGATTTCGAAATACTAAGAACTGTTTTGAAACAAATCAAACATCCTTTAATTGCAGAAGGAAATATTGACACACCAGAAAAGATGAAAAGAGTGCTAGAGTTGGGCGCTTATAGTGTGGTTGTGGGTTCTGCGATTACACGTCCACAACTCATCACAAAAAAATTTGTTGATGCGATTCATCAACACTAGGAAAGATAAGAATTATTCATTTTAAGTTTAGGGGGAAAACCATATGTTTAAAGTCTTACAAAAAATAGGGAAGGCATTTATGTTACCAATTGCCATTTTACCGGCAGCTGGTTTGCTTTTAGGAATTGGGGGAGCATTATCAAATCCAACAACAGTTGCGACCTATCCTGTATTAAATAACGAAGTATTACAAGCAATTTTTAAAGTAATGAGTTCTGCTGGGGAAGTCGTATTTGCCAATTTAGCATTATTATTATGTATCGGACTATGTATTGGTCTTGCAAAACGAGACAAAGGAACGGCTGCTCTTGCAGGGGTTACAGGATACTTAGTAATGACTGCAACAATTAAAGCTCTTGTTGGATTATTTATGGCAAAAGATGCTTCCATTGACACTGGGGTTATAGGTGCTGTTGTAGTCGGCTCAGTAGCTGTATGGTTACATAACCGTTATAACAATATTCAATTACCTCAAGTACTTGGTTTCTTCGGTGGTAGCCGTTTTGTTCCAATCGTAACATCATTTGCGTCTATCTTTGTGGGAGCTATCTTCTTCTTAGTATGGCCACCATTCCAACAATTATTAGTGTCTACTGGTGGATATATCTCACAAGCTGGTCCGATTGGTACATTCTTATATGGATTCTTAATGCGTCTATGTGGTGCTGTAGGCTTACACCATATGATTTATCCAATGTTCTGGTTTACAGAATTAGGTGGAGTGGAAGTTGTAGCTGGCCAAACTGTTGTAGGGGCTCAAAAAATCTTCTTTGCTCAATTAGCGGATCCAAATCATGTTGGACTATTTACTGAAGGAACTCGTTTCTTCGCTGGTCGTTTCTCAACGATGATGTTTGGTCTTCCAGCAGCCTGCTTAGCGATGTACCACTGTGTTCCTAAAGATCGTCGTAAAAAATACGCCGGTTTATTCTTCGGGGTTGCATTAACTTCATTCATCACAGGTATTACAGAACCAATCGAATTCATGTTCTTATTCGTAAGTCCAGTACTATATGTTGTTCACGCATTCCTTGATGGAGTAAGTTTCTTCATCGCAGATATTTTGAATATCTCAATCGGTAATACATTCTCAGGTGGGGTTATTGACTTCACATTGTTCGGTGTTTTGCAAGGAAATGATAAGACAAACTGGTTATTACAAATTCCATTTGGTCTTGTTTGGAGCGCTTTATACTATGTTGTATTTAGATGGTTTATTCTTCAATTCAATGTCGCTACACCAGGACGTGTTGAAGATGATTTAGCTAGTGATGAAAAACCAGTTGTGGAAACAAAAGATAGCTTAAAACAAGATAGCGTACGTATTATTGATGCTTTGGGCGGTCAAGAAAATATCGAAGATGTCGATGCTTGTATCACACGTTTACGCGTATCTGTTAAAGATGTTGAAAAAGTTAATAAAGCAACATTAAAAGAAATCGGTGCAGTTGATGTTCTTGAAGTTAAAGGTGGAATTCAAGCGATTTATGGAGCTAAAGCCATCCTTTATAAAAATAATATCAATGAAATTTTAGGTGTAGATGACTAGTAATCAATCTTAACTAATGCAGGAAAACTAGCCCTCGTGTCTAGTTTTCCTGCTTTTAATTTTCAATAAGAATAGGCATTGTATGCTATCACATTGTATGCTATCATTAAAAAAGCAAATGCAAAGGGGAGATGTAGGTGTTGTCATTCGAAAAAAAAGTGGTTCCCATTATAGAGTCTATTTACGATACTTTAACACCTATTGAAAAGACAATTGCACAGTATTTTCTAGAACCGATTCCAGAAGGAGTGTCTCTTTCCGCTCAAGAAGTATCCAATCGCTTATTTGTTTCCATTCCGTCACTGACAAGATTTGCCCAGAAATGCGGATATAACGGATATCGACAATTTATTTATGATTATGAAAAGAGAAGTAAGGAAGAATCGACGCTTCATATTAATTCGACTAAAATTGTTCTTGAAGATTATGCAGAGCTTTTGTCGAAGTCCTTTTCTCTTGTGAATGAAGCTCAATTAATTCGAGTTTGTGAGTTGCTTAGTAGTGCTAAACGGGTATATATATATGGTCAAGGGAGCTCGGGACTAGCTGCATTAGAGATGAAATTTCGGTTTATGAGACTTGGGATGATTTGTGAGGCGATTACGGATTTACATACAATGCTTATGAATCGTGTGTTAGTCGATGAAGATTGTCTTGTCATCGGGATTACGGTTTCAGCAAATGAGAGTGTAGTAAATGCAGTTAACATCGCAAAAAAACAAGGTGCTAAAACAGTTCTAATCACTTCTAAAAAGAGCGAAGAACTGTCGCATGAATGTGATGAATTGGTACTCATTGCGATGAAAAACGCTTTAGAACAAGGAACGACAATTTCACCACAGTTTTCGATTTTAGTGGTGGTTGATATATTGTATAGTTATTACAAGGAAATCGATAAGGAAAGAAAGCATTCTATTTTTTCAAATACATTGCATGCGATTCAACCTGATTAAAGAAGGAGAAGATAAAATGTTTGGATTTTTTAAAAAGAATAAAAACGATAAAGAAGTAGTAGTTTATGCTCTAACATCAGGAGACATAGTTCCAATTACGCAAGTGAATGATCCCGTTTTTGCGGGTAAAATGATGGGAGACGGTTTTGCGATACTTCCAACGAGTGGAGTGATTACTTCACCTGTTAAAGGAGAAATTGTAAATGTCTTTCCAACACTACATGCTATAGGGATTAAAACTCCTGAAGGACTTGAAGTGTTGGTTCATATGGGAATTGATACAGTTGAATTAAAGGGGGTTCCGTTTAAAACAACGGTAACAGTTGGTCAAAAAGTCGATGAGAATACAGTTTTATGCACTGTCGATTTAGAGGCTTTAAAGGAAGCAGGTAAAGATACGGCAATGATGGTCCTCTTTACGAATATGGATAAATTAGATACATTTTCTATTGCGACTGAAGGGTCACTAGCTGGAAAATCAGAAGTTGGGAAAGTAACGATGAAGCCTTAACTAAAACAAAAAAATCCGCTCTATTGAGCGGATTTTTGCTTTAGAAAATACGACTACGGTATAAGCTAACTACTTTTCCTAGGATAGTACAATTTGGAAGAATAATTGGCTCCATTATGTCATTCTCAGGTTCTAAGCGAACGTGGTCTTTTTCCAAGTAAAATCTTTTACAAGTAGCAGTATCCTCTTCGGTCATCGCAATGACAATCTCCCCATTGGCTGCAGTTGATTGTTTACGAACGATGACAGAGTCACCATCAAAGATTCCAGCATTAATCATACTGTCCCCTTTAATACGCAACATAAAAAGATCGTCAGATTCGTTTTGTAATTCGGGTGGAATCGGAAAGAAGTCACTAGCTTCTTCTACAGCAAGAATTGGTTCACCCGCTGTAACCACACCAAGCATTGGAATAGCAGTTGCCTTTGCACCAATAGCCTTTAATCCTGCCATAGTTAATTCAATCGCACGAGGTTTACTTGGGTCGCGCTGAATGAATCCATTTTTTTCTAATCTGGACAAGTGGCCATGAACGGTAGAAGTCGAAGAAAGCTGAACAGCATTACAAATTTCACGCACTGTTGGCGGATAACCGTGCTCTTGAACTTCTTTATAAATAAACTGTAAAACATCTAATTGTCTTGAATCTTTTAAATTTGTCATCGGAACATCTCCTTCTTTAAAAATAGTTTATCACACACGACATCAGAAAATCAAACAAATGTTCGTATACAAATCAGATTTTTAGGAAGTTTTTATAAATCATGATACACTAGGGACGAATAAGAGGAAAGGAAAGGAAAAAATGTTATCACCAGAAAAGATTAGTCGTATCAATGAATTAGCTAAAAAGAAAAAAGAAGGAAAATTAACGCCTACAGAAGAAAAAGAACAACAACTCCTACGCAAAGAGTATCTAGAAGCTTTTCGTGGAGGTATGCGTAATCATATTGAAGGATTAAAAATTGTTGACGAAGAAGGAAATGATGTGACTCCAGAAAAACTAAAAGCAATCCAAAAAGAAAAAGGATTACATAATCGAGGAGAAGAATAAGGATAGGGAGGTTGAAAGTTTTCAGCCTCTTTTTGTTTTTGACTACTCGTGTCTCTAGTAAAATTGAATCCACTTTGCAAGGGGTTACTTTATTTTATTAAAGATTAGAATAACGGTTGCAAAAGAATGTTCGAATTTAGTAAAATAGAGAAGTAAGTTCCTACTAAGGAAAACTATTTTTAAGGAGTGATTGTATGTTTGATAAAACCGATCAACTAGCAGTGAATACGATTCGTACACTAAGTATGGATGCCATTCAAGCTGCGAATTCAGGACACCCTGGTCTTCCAATGGGTGCAGCCCCTATGGCCTATGTACTTTGGTCTAAGTATTTAAAAGTAAACCCAAAACGTTCTAATTGGGTAGATCGCGATCGCTTTGTATTATCAGCAGGTCATGGATCTGCAATGTTATATGCTTTATTACATTTATCGGGCTATGACTTATCAATTGAAGATGTGAAAAACTTCCGCCAACTTGGAAGCAAAACACCTGGGCACCCAGAAGTCCATGACACAGATGGGGTAGATGCAACAACAGGTCCTCTTGGACAAGGCTTTGCAAATGCAGTTGGGATGGCCATGGCTGAAGCGCACCTTGCTGCGAAATTCAATCGTGAAGGCTACCCAGTCGTAGACCACCACACTTATGTATTATGTGGTGACGGGGACTTAATGGAAGGTATTTCCTACGAAGCTGCCTCTCTTGCTGGGACTTTGAAATTAAACAAATTAATCGTGTTATACGATTCAAACGACATTTGTTTAGATGGTCCTTTAAATAAAGTGTTCACTGAAGATGTCAAGAAACGCTTTAAAGGATTAGGTTGGAACTATATTCGCGTTGAAGATGGAAATGATTTAGACGAAATCGCTGAAGCTATCGAAGAAGCGCAATGCCAAAAAGAAAAGCCAACGATTATTGAAGTGAAAACGGTTATTGGTTACGGTGCTCCAAATCAAGGAACAAATAAAGTGCACGGGGCGCCTTTAGGACCTGAGGGCATTGCAGAAGCAAAAGCAAACTATGGATGGGAATATGGACCATTTGAAGTGCCGGAAGAAGTACAACATCGTTTCGATAAATTATTAGTACAAACAGGCGAAAATGACTATAACGAATGGAAAACATTATTCGAAGGCTATAAACAAGCTTATCCAGAACTTGCAAAAGAATTCGAAGACAGCTTTGCAGAAAATATTGAAGTAGACTTAGAAAAAGTATTGCCTTCTTATGAATTTGGTAGCCCAGCAATGGCTTCTCGTGTGACAAGCCAAGCTGCGATTCAAGAATTAGGAAAACATATTCCATTCTTATGGGGTGGGTCTGCAGACCTTTCTTCATCAAACAACACAATGAACAAAGCAGATACAGACTTCTCTCAAGAAAATTATGGTGGAAGAAATATTTGGTTTGGGGTTCGTGAATTTGCGATGGGAGCTGCGATGAACGGTATGCTTCTTCATGGTGGAAACCGTGTCTATGGTAGTACATTCTTTGTATTCGCAGATTACTTAAAAGCAGCAATGCGTGTTGCAGCCATTTCTCACCTACCAGCAATCTATGTGTATACACATGACTCTATCGCAGTAGGGGAAGATGGACCAACGCATGAACCAATCGAACAATTAGCAGCCTTCCGTGCAACGCCAAACTTAAACGTGATTCGTCCTGCTGATGGGAACGAAGTATCTGCTGCATGGAAAGTGGCCGTAGAAACAAAAGACCGTCCATCAGTACTCGTGTTCTCACGTCAAAATTTACCAGTTCTTGAACATTCACAGGAATTAGCATACGAAGGTGTGAAACGTGGGGCATATGTAGTAAGTCCTCAAAAATGCGATACACCAGAAGGTATCTTGATTGCAACAGGTTCTGAAGTGGCTCTTGCCATCGAAGCGCAAAAGGTTCTAGCTGAAGAAGGAATTGATGTATCAGTAGTTTCAATGCCATCAATGAACTTATTCGAAGAACAACCAAAAGAATACCGTGAATCAGTATTACCTAGCGATGTTCGTAAACGTGTAGCCGTTGAAATGGGTGCAAGCTTCGGATGGGGACAATATGTTGGCCTTGACGGATCTACTGTGACGATCGACCGCTTCGGTTTATCAGGTAACGGAAATAAAGTTATGGAAACATTAGGATTCACTGTAGAAAACGTAGTGAATACATTTAAATCTTTATAAAAATAGGTTAAAATGAAGATTGAAAGCCCACAAGTAGTGGACTTTCAATCTTTTTTTATTTTTAGGAGAATGTATGAAAGAATTAAAATAAGCCTTTACAATTAGTTTACCCATCTGTTGTAAAAGTACCATTTTGAATTTCAGAACTTATACCGTATCGATTGTCGTCTTATTGCAATGGTGGAAGGAAAATACATTGCTCAGTATCTTTGTTCCAACGGTTATTTATATGGTGTTATTGCAAGTAATGTAAAATTAACATAGTTGTTAATTTAAGATACCTAGTGCATGGTTGTATCTAGGTATTTTCCAGCCTTAATTTATGGTAAAATAGAGCTACATTGATTTAGAAAGAGGCACTCTTATGAAATTATTATTTGTTGGCGATGTTGTCGGATCTCTTGGAAGAGAGATGGTCGCACAATACGTCCCCAAATTAAAGAAAAAATATAAACCGCAAATCACTGTCATTAATGGGGAAAATGCTGCCCATGGAAAAGGAATTACGGAGAAGATTTACAAGGAGTTATTGCAGGCTGGTGCAGACGTAGTAACGCTTGGAAATCACGCCTTCGATAACAAAGCAATTTTTGATTTCATTGAAGATGCCACAAAGATGGTACGACCGCTGAACTATCCAGCAGGCGTTCCAGGGAAAGGAATCGTTTATGTAAAATGTAACGACAAAGAAGTGGCAGTCATTAACTTGCAAGGCCGCGTCTTTATGAATACGCTGGATGATCCTTTTGCAAAAATTACAGAGGCGGTTGAGGAAGCTAGAAAGAGAACGCCGATTATCTTTATCGACTTCCATGCTGAAGTAACCAGTGAAAAACAAGCATTGTCTTGGTACTTAGACGGGAAAGTATCTGCCGTCGTTGGAACACATACGCATGTGCCAACAAACGACGCCCGCGTTCTTCCGCAAGGGACAGCTTTCCTTTGTGATGTGGGCATGACAGGTCCGTATAACGGAATTCTCGGAATGGACCGCGATATTATTATTACAAAGTTTCTCAACCAATTACCGGCACGATTTGAAGTGGCAGAAGATGATGAAGGTCAGCTAAGTGCTTGTTTAATTGATATTGATGATAAAACGGGAAAAGCGAAATCGATTCAACCGATTCGTATTACTCCAGATGCACCATTTTTTGAATAAAAAGATTAGAAAGAGAGTCAGAAATGCCACAAAAAACGAAACACACACCGATGATGCAACAATATTTTTCGATTAAAGAAAAGTATCCTGATTGCTTATTGTTCTATCGACTAGGTGATTTCTATGAATTGTTTTATGATGATGCGATTGAAGCAGCACGACTTCTCGAAATTACACTAACCAGTCGAAATAAAAATGCAGAGGACCCAATTCCAATGTGTGGAGTTCCTCATCATGCCGCAAAAGAATATATTAAAACCCTGATTGAACTTGGAAAGAAAGTAGCTATCTGTGAGCAGTTGGAAGATCCAAAGCTAACAAAGGGAATGGTGAAACGAGACGTTGTTCAAGTCTTGACGCCAGGGACGTATACCGAATACCAAGCGCAAAATCAAAACCATTACTTAGTATCGATTTTACCGCTTGTTGGAAAACGATATGCACTGTCATATGTCGATGTGTCTACAGGGGAATTAAAAGTGACACAACTCGAGAATTTGGAAGAAGTACGTAGCGAATGCTCAACCTTGATGTGTCGTGAAGTTGTTCTTATCGATAGCGATGTGACAGAAGAACTTCGCCATCTCTTTACAAGCATGCAAATCTTAATTTCAACCATTGAAAAAGACCAAATTGACATCGAAGACTGCACAGACTTAGTCTCAGAACTAGAAGATGAGGCTTCTATTCGATGTTTGCAAAATCTATTAAGCTATTTGAAACTCACTCAAAAGAGAAGCTTTTCGCATTTACAAAAGGCCAAGGCGTATCAAAGCGAGTTCTATCTCTCAATGAATTATGAGACAAAACGGAACTTAGAATTAACGACGACGATTCGTGCTAATCAAAAACATGGCTCGCTGTTCTGGTTTTTAGATGAGACGCAAACAGCTATGGGCGGACGTCTCCTCAAACAATGGCTTGAAAAACCTCTAGTATTAGAAGGAGCAATTCAAAAACGCCATGCACTTGTGGAAACATTGAACCAACATTACTTCGAACGTACAGACTTTATCGAAACATTGAAACGTGTGTACGACTTAGAACGCATTGTTGGGAAAGTGTCATTTGGAACCGCCAATGCGCGTGACCTTTTACAACTCAAACAAACACTTGGACAAGTGCCCATCTTTAAATCGATTGTCGATAGCTTGGACTCTAAAGAATGGAGTGCTCTTGGAGAAAACTTATTCGATATTCCTGAGTTATATGATTTAATCGACCGTGCCATCGATGAGGATGCGCCACTGACGATTTCAGATGGAAATATTATCCGTTCAGGGTATAACGCTACCTTGGATACGTACCGCGATACGATGAAACATGGGAAAGAATGGATTGCCGCATTGCAACAACAAGAACGGGAGCAAACAGGCATTAGTTCATTAAAGATTAGTTTCAACAAGGTGTTTGGATACTATATCGAAGTCACAAAATCGAATTTATCGAAACTCGATAGCAGTCGTTATGAGCGTAAACAAACGCTGGCGAATGCGGAACGTTTTATTACGCCTGAGTTAAAAGAAAAAGAAACGCTGATTTTAGAAGCGGAAGAAAAATCAAGCGCACTGGAATATCAATTATTCGTAGAAGTGCGTGAACAGGTGAAACACTATACCGCCCAGTTGCAACAATTGGCAAAAACGGTCGCAACCATCGACGTCTTACAAGCCTTCAGTGTGGTGAGCGAACGTTATCACTTAGTGAAACCTACCATTTCGATGAAGAACCGTCGACTTTGGATTGAAGATGGTCGCCATCCGGTCGTTGAAAAGGTCATGGGACAATCAACATATGTACCTAATAGTATTTCAATGAGTCCAGAGGAACACATTCTTCTCATTACAGGTCCAAATATGTCTGGTAAATCAACTTACATGAGACAGTTAGCACTCTCGGTCATCTTAGCGCAAATCGGATGTTTTGTACCTGCTAAGAGTGCAACGATTCCAGTCTTCACGAAAATCTTTACGCGTATTGGGGCAGCCGATGATTTAATTTCTGGCCAAAGTACATTCATGGTAGAGATGATGGAAACAAACCACGCACTAAGAAATGCAGACGAAACAAGCTTATTATTATTTGACGAAATCGGACGTGGAACAGCTACGTATGATGGAATGGCACTTGCTGAAGCGATTATCACATATATTCATGAGCATTTATCTGCAAAAGTATTATTCTCAACGCACTATCACGAGTTAACAAGACTCAGCAAAAAATATGCAGATTTACGCAATGTGCATGTAGGAGCCGTTGAAGAAAATGGCGAAGTGGTCTTCTTGCATAAAGTATTAGAAGGACCTGCCGATAAGAGCTACGGAATTCATGTGGCTAAACTGGCTGGACTTCCAAGTGAGCTGCTAGAAAATGCCAGCACGATTTTAAATCATTTAGAAGCTAAAGGGGCTGCAAATGAAAATAGCACCTATGTGGAACAAGTATCGCTCTTTGAAGAGGAAACAGCGACGGTTCCTGAATGGGTTCACGAGCTTAAAGGATTAAACTTAATGAGCATGACGCCAATGGATGCGATGAACATCCTGTATAAATGGCAACAAATGGAAAAGGGTGAGTAGTGTATGGGAACAATTAAAGAATTAAATCCATTACTGACAAACCAAATTGCAGCAGGGGAAGTGATTGAACGACCTGCTTCTGTGGTGAAAGAATTACTCGAAAACGCGATCGACGCTGGGAGTACTCGTATCGAGATTGACATCGAAGAGAGTGGACTTCGCAAAATCCGCATTCAAGATAATGGAATCGGGATGACGAAAGAGGACGCTCGTATGTCGATTAAACGTCATACAACGAGTAAACTCTATTCGCCGGAACAACTCTTTAGAATCCGTACGCTTGGGTTCCGTGGGGAAGCCTTGGCGAGTATTACGGCTGTATCGAAAGTGACGCTAACGACTTCAACCGGAGAGGACAGCGGCGTGGAGTTGACGATTGAGTCTGGTGAAATCAAAGAAGAGAAGACCGTTCCGCCATTAAAAGGAACGACTTTCCTTGTTGAAGATTTGTTTTATAACACACCAGCCAGGTTGAAATTCGTTCGCACATTGCAAACGGAATTAGCGCATATTACCGATGTGGTGAGTAAGGCTTCCCTTAGTCACCCAGAAATTGCCTTTGTGTTAAAAAATGATGGCAATCTGTTACTGCAAACCTCTGGGAAAGGGGATTTACTACAAGCTGTTGCTGGAAATATTGGACCCGTAAATGCGCGTAAGATGTTACCTTTTAGTGGAGAAGACGAAGATTTCAAAGTTTCTGGATATACGTCGCTCCCAGAACTCACACGTTCGAACCGCAATTACTTATCAATTTTCATTAATGGACGACCAATCCGAAACATGGCTATCGCAAAGGCCATTACATTAGGATACGGCTCAACATTGATGGTGGGACGATTCCCGATTACGATTATTTCGATTGAAATGGACGTACAACTCGTCGATGTGAACGTGCATCCAACGAAACAAGAAGTTCGAATTAGTAAAGAACAAGAACTCTCACAGGTCATTCAAAAGGCGATTAGAGAGGCAATACAGGGTGTACAACGGATTCCTGAGTCAATCGAAGACTTATCCTTCAAACGCAAAGAAAATCGCATAGAGGCACCAAAACCAGTCCAACAAACTTTGGAGTGGCAATTGAAGACACCTATTGTGGAGCCTACTCGCGTAGAAACACCTTCTTATTCAGAAAATGTAAGAGAAGAAGTGGAAGTTCTACCGGTCGATGATGCGCCTATTCAAGTAAGGAAAGTAGTTGAACCTGTCCTTCAAGAAAAACTCGTGGACAGCCACGATGACCATGCAGACTACTTGAAATTGGCTGAGAAAATCGACGCTCAACCATTTGAAAAAGAATTCCCAGAATTACATTATTTTGGACAAATGCATGGAACTTACTTATTTGCACAAAACGAAAAAGGCTTGTATATGATTGACCAACATGCCGCCCAAGAACGGATTAAATATGAACAGTTCAAAGTGGAAATCGGTCAAGTAGGAAGAGTGAGTCAACCACTAATGGTTCCGATATTACTAGAGTTCTCGAAAAAAGATAGTGTGAAATTGGAAGAACGTTTATCTTTTGTTGAAGAGTTTGGAATTGAGATGGAACCATTTGGGCAAAATACGTTCCAAATTCAATCACATCCAGCGTGGATTAAGAAGGGACAGGAGAAGGCGATTATTGAAGAAATTATCGACTTTATTCTAGCCGACGAGAAGATTACGGTTGCTAAATTAAGAGAAGCTACAGCCATTATGATGAGTTGTAAAGGTTCGATTAAAGCCAACCACCACTTAAGTGAATGGGAAGCACGCCAGTTATTAGTGGATTTAGCCAAATGTAAAAATCCTTATAACTGTCCGCACGGCAGACCTGTACTCGTTCATTTAACGAATAAGGATTTGGAACATCTCTTCAAGAGAATTCAAGATCCACATCAATCGAAACGACAACAATTTGAATAGGAGAGACCACGATGGAATTTTCAAAAGAAGAATTAAAAAAACGTTTAACAGAAATTCAATATGAAGTGACTCAAAATGAAGCCACAGAAAGGCCATTCACCGGAGAATATGATG
This sequence comes from uncultured Granulicatella sp., assembly GCF_938030755.1. Classification (GTDB taxonomy): domain Bacteria; phylum Bacillota; class Bacilli; order Lactobacillales; family Aerococcaceae; genus Granulicatella. Next base: position 81,600 of record NZ_CALHIF010000039.1, read on the forward strand.
ATTTCTACGAAGAAGGAATCTATGTAGATATCGTCAGTGGAGAACCACTTTTCAGCTCAAAAGATAAATTTGATGCAGGATGTGGTTGGCCATCATTTTCAAAACCAATTGAAAATACAACTCTAACGGAGAAAGAAGATTACAAACTAAGCCGTAAAAGAACTGAAGTAAGAAGTGGAAAAGCAGATTCACATTTAGGACACGTCTTTGAAGACGGTCCAAAAGAATTAGGTGGACTACGTTATTGCATTAATTCAGCGTCTCTTCGCTTTATCCCAGTTGATAAACTCGAAGAGGAAGGATACGGAGAGTTTCTTCAATATTTTAAATAAAGATCTGTATGCTCCTTATTATATGGAAAATCCGGGGTGGAAACCTCGGATTTTTTTGATCCTATCATACTTTTTATGAATGTTTTATTGCGGAATGAACATAAAAAATGGTAATATAGAGTGCTCGATGAATTAAATGATCAAAAAATCGAGATAAAAACAGTCAAATAAATGTGGTTATGAACGTTTTCGATTTTTAATATCCGTTTCGAAAACAGGAATATTTCCTAAAAAGTAAAGATAAATAACGTAATTACTATAAGATATCATGCTTCTTCTTGACAGAGGCTACAGGCTATGGTAAATACTTGTCGATTAAAAAATGATAATTTTTTGAATCGGCTTTTCTGATTTTTTAGGAAACCAAAAACAAGAAGGGAAGAAAATACATGACACAATTTGATACACCAGAATACTTAGCAAAGGTGGATGCTTGGTGGCGTGCAGCGAACTACATTTCAGTAGCTCAAATGTACTTAAAAGATAACCCACTTTTACGTCGTCCAATCCAAAAAGAAGACGTTAAACTTCATCCAATCGGACACTGGGGAACAATCGCAGGACAAAACTTTATTTATGCGCACTTAAACCGTGCTATTAATAAATATGACTTAGATATGTTCTACATTGAAGGACCAGGTCATGGTGGACAAGTAATGGTTTCTAACTCTTACTTAGATGGATCTTACACAGAGTTATACCCACAAATCACTCAAGATGAAGCAGGGTTCAAACAATTATGTAAAATCTTCTCATTCCCTGGAGGAATTGCGTCTCACGCGGCTCCAGAAACTCCTGGTTCAATTCACGAAGGTGGAGAATTAGGTTACTCATTATCACATGCTACAGGTGCAATCCTAGATAATCCAAACGTAATTGCAGCGGCAGTTATCGGTGACGGAGAAGCAGAAACTGGTCCTTTAGCAGCAGGTTGGTTCTCTAACACATTCATCAACCCAGTAAACGATGGTGCCGTTTTACCAATCCTTTACTTAAACGGTGGAAAAATCCACAACCCAACTATTTTAGCTCGTCGTACGGATGAAGAGTTAACACAATTCTTCAATGGTTTAGGATGGGATCCAATCTTCGTAGAAGGAACAGATCCTGAAAAAGTTCACCCATTAATGGCTGCTAAATTAGATGAAGCAATTGAAAAAATTCAAGCAATTCAAAAAGAAGCTCGTGCTAAGAGCGCTGAAGAAGCTACAATGCCACATTGGCCAGTATTAGTAGTACGCACTCCTAAAGGTTGGACAGGTCCAAAAGAATGGAACCATGAACCAATCGAAGGAGGATTCCGTGCTCACCAAGTTCCAATTCCAGTATCTGGAGAAACTATGGAACACATCGATAGTTTATTAGACTGGTTGAAATCATACCGTCCAGAAGAATTATTCGATGAAAATGGTAAATTAGTAGAAGAAATTGCTGCAATTTCTCCAAAAGGCCCACGTCGTATGAGCATGAACCCAATCACTAACGCAGGGGTTGTAAAACCAATGGAAATTACTGATTGGACTAAACATGCAATTGATACTTCTAAACCAGGTGCTATCCAAAAACAAGATATGATTGAATTTGGTAAATTTGCTGCTGACTTAGTAAAAGCAAACCCAGATAACTTCCGTATCTTCGGACCAGACGAAACTAAATCTAACCGTCTAAATGAAGTCTTCAAAGCAACGAACCGTCAATGGGTTGGTCGTCGTGACGAAAGCTATGATGAATGGATTTCACCAGTTGGTCGTGTTATCGACTCACAATTATCAGAACACCAAGCTGAAGGATTCTTAGAAGGTTATGTATTAACAGGTCGTCACGGATTCTTCGCATCTTACGAATCATTCTTACGTGTAGTGGACTCAATGATTACTCAACACTTCAAATGGTTACGTAAAGCTAAAACTCACGCTCCATGGCGTAAAAACTATCCATCATTAAACTTGATTGCAACATCAACAGTGTTCCAACAAGACCACAATGGATATACTCACCAAGATCCAGGTTTATTAACACACTTAGCTGAGAAAAAACCTGAATTCGTACGTGAATACTTACCAGCGGATACAAACAGTTTAATGGCTGTTATGGCTGAAGCTTTAAGTTCAGAAGATAAAATTAACTTAATCGTTTCTTCAAAACACCCACGTCCACAATTCTATTCTGTAGAAGAAGCTAAAGAGTTGGTACGTGAAGGTTACAAAGTAATTGATTGGGCTTCAACGGTGAAAGAAGGAGAAGAACCAGACGTAGTGATCGCTGCTGCAGGTACTGAACCAAACTTAGAAGCATTAGCAGGTATCTCAATCTTGCACAAACAATTCCCAGAATTGAAGATTCGCTTCATCAACGTAGTAGATATCTTGAAATTACGTTCTCCAAAAGTGGACCCACGTGGTTTATCTGACGAAGAATTTGATAAATTATTTACTGCTGACAAACCAGTTGTATTCTGCTTCCACGGTTATGAAGGTATGATTCGTGACTTATTCTTTGATCGCAACAACCATAACGTTCATATCCACGGATACCGTGAAAACGGAGATATCACAACTCCATTCGATATGCGTGTATTATCTGAAATGGACCGATTCCACGTTGCTAAAGACGCTGCTGTTGCTGTTTACGGTGACAAAGCTAGCGAATTTGCTGCGAAAATGGACGAGACTGTGGAATTCCACCACAGCTACATCCGTGAACACGGGGAAGATATTCCTGAAGTTGTGAGCTGGCAATGGGAAAATGTGAATAAATAATTCATCTAACAGGGTGCCTCAGAAATGAGGCACTCCTTTTGTGCTGAGAAGAATATAAAATATAATAAATAATTACTCCGGAACCTTCGGTTTCTGTAATAATCGCTGTAGTGGGGTACTGGTTCGAGCCTAAGGTCTCTCACCTTTAAAGCCTCAAAGTAGGAGTAAGGAATAAATTCCTAACTCCTACTAATTCGCATTTAATACGATTCCCACCACTGCGATTATAGAAACTCGAAGTTCCTTCGTAATCATTTATTTTATAGTGCAAAAAATAATCATTTCTAAGGTAGCCTGTCAGTGGAGGAGGAAAAGGGGAAATAATTACTCTAAATCTTTGCGGATTTAATATATCTGTTGCTTCATCGACTAATATATAATGCTTTTCTGAGGCATAATGTTAGAGAAGGTGGAGGAGATAAAAAGGAGTTTTGATAGATATTTTCAAAAAAATGAAAATATATGGTTGACTTTCAAAAAAATATGTGTTAATTTATGTTCAACAATTAAATCAAATGGTTATTGAACTGAGGTGCGGATGACAAGAGTACAGGAAACTGGAAAGGGGATTTCGCCGAAACGTGAAAACGTTGGGGGCTGGTCATAATAGGTCAGTCACTGTCATGATATCTGCCCAGATACTCATGAAGTGCAATCAATTACCGGGCAAAAGAATGACTACTTATGACTTTTTTATGGGGAATCACGGCTTTTGTTCGTGGTTCCTTTTTTTGTGTGATGAGTGAACCAGTTTGATAATCGAGAAGGAGAGAAAGAAAATGAAAAAAATTTTAGGCGCAATTGCAGCTTTGGCAATGACAGTAGGATTAGCAGCGTGTGGAACACCTGTTAGTCAAGGGACAGCAAATCAAAACCAATTAGTGGTTGGGATGGAAGCTGGTTACCCACCATTCAACTGGACTCAAAACGACGATTCAAACGGTGCGGTAAAAATTCAAGGGACAGACCAATACGCTGGTGGTTATGACGTTGAAATCGCAAAACGTGTAGCTAAACAATTAGGAAAAGAATTAGTTATTGTTAAAACTGAGTGGGATGGCTTAACACCAGCTCTTGTTTCAAGTAAAATAGATGCAATCATTGCTGGTATGAGTCCTACTGAAGAACGTAAAGCGACAATCGACTTCACAGATTCTTACTATGATTCACAATTAGTATTAGTCGTTAAAAAAGGTTCTAAATATGCAAATGCTACTTCGTTAGCAGATTTCTCTGGTGCTAAAGTAACGGCTCAATTAAATACTTTCCATTACTCAGTAATTGACCAAATTCCTGGTGTCGACAAACAAACTGCGATGGATAACTTCCCAGCAATGCGTGTAGCTTTACAATCTGGAACAATTGACGCTTACGTTTCTGAATTACCAGAAGCAATTTCTGCTCAAGCAGCAAACAGCGACTTCGTAATGGTTAAATTATCAGATGGATTCAAAACATCACCAGAAGACACACAAACAGCTGTTGGTGTGAGAAAAGATAGCTCACTAACAAAAGAAATTAACGAAGCATTAAAAACAATTTCTAGTGAAGAACGTCAACAAATCATGCAAGAAGCAATTAAGAATCAACCTGCTGCTGAGTAGGATGTGAGACATCGCGCTCAGAAATGGAACGTTGGACCGGAACGCCGGAAGGAACGTGAAACGTTCTTCGGACGTTTCGGGAAACGCACGCCATTTCTGCGATGGCGAGCTCAACTACAAAACTGCGCCAAGGAAATCGCAGAATACAGAAAACAAACATAACACACCGCCACCTCGTGTGGCGTATACATACAATTTATAGAAAGTAGGAAAATAAATGAGTATTGATTGGATTGTAAAAATCATTCAACAGAACTGGCAAATGTTTTTAACAGGTGCTTGGATTACACTATATATTTCAATTATTGGTACAATTATTGGGACATTAATCGGGATGTTTATCGGATTTGTTAAAACAATTCCACTTCCAGAAAAAGGATCTAAACGCATCCTTTTAAAAATTGCAGTTATCATTTTAAACTGTTATACAGAATTCTTCCGTGGAACACCGATGATCGTACAAGCGATGGTAATTTATTATGGAACAGCTTTAATGTTTGGAATCAACTTAGATGTCACATTCGCTGCGATTTTCATCGTATCGATTAACACAGGGGCTTATATGTCAGAAATCGTTCGCGGTGGGATTATTTCTATCGATCAAGGACAATTTGAAGCCAGCCAAGCTATCGGGATGACACACTGGCAAACAATGCGCTATGTTGTTTTCCCACAAGTACTTCGTAACATCCTTCCTGCAGTAGGGAACGAGTTCGTTATCAACATCAAAGATACTTCTGTATTGAACGTAATTTCAGTTTCAGAATTGTACTTTGCGACAAAAACAGTTGCGGGTCAAAACTTCCGTTACTTCGATACATTCTTTGTCACACTAATTTTATACTTCATCATGACATTCACGGTGACTCGTATTTTACGTTACTTCGAGCGTAAATTAGACGGTCCAGATAACTATGAAGTGATTTATTCAGATCCATTGAACTCAAATTCAATGTCAGCAGTCGAAGAAAAAACTAGACAGAAAGGAAATGTATAATGAGCGAAGCAGTAATTTCCATTCAAAACTTAAGTAAAACTTTTGGTACTAATGAAGTTCTTAAAGATATTTCTTTTGAAGTAAAACAAGGCGAAGTAGTAACGATTATCGGATCAAGTGGTTCTGGTAAATCAACCCTCTTGCGTTGTGTCAACTTACTCGAAAAACCAACTTCAGGAAAAATTTCCTACAATGGCAAAAATATTCTTGAACATGACAAGAGCATTTACGAATACCGTACACACGTAGGAATGGTATTCCAACAATTTAACTTATTTAACAACTTAAACGTGTTAGAAAACTGTATCGTTGGACCTATGAAAGTGTTGAAAAAATCAGAAGAGGAAGCAGAAAAAATCGCAAAAGAATTCCTTGAAAAAGTAGGAATGTCTGCGTACATTAATGCAAAACCTCGTCAATTATCAGGTGGTCAAAAACAACGTGTGGCTATCGCGCGTGCATTATCGATGCAACCAGATGTATTGCTTTTCGACGAACCAACTTCAGCACTTGACCCAGAAATGGTTAACGAAGTATTAGAAACAATGAAAAGCTTAGCGCACACAGGGCTAACGATGATCGTTGTAACACACGAAATGGGATTTGCCAAAGAAGTGAGTGATCGTGTTGTCTTCATGGATAAAGGAGTTATCGCAGAAGAAGGAACGCCAGAACAAATCTTTGAAAATCCTCAAGTAGACCGTACAAAAGAATTTTTAGGACGCGTTCTAAAATAAGCGAAATATGCTATAATGAGCTAAGACAGTTTGTCTTGGCTCTTTTTTTATGCATGACAAACGAATCAAGTTTGAAGGAGTATCATCATGTTTGAAATACATACAACATCACAAGAGGAGACAATGGAACTAGGCAAGCGTCTAGGAGAACTGTTATTTGAAAATAGCTGCGTCATTCTAGAAGGAGATTTAGGAGCTGGAAAGACGACTCTTACAAAAGGAATTGCCCTTGGGTTAGGCATCGACCGTGTCATTAAGAGCCCAACCTATACATTGATTCGCGAATACCGTAAAGGGCGACTTCCGCTATTTCATATGGATATGTATCGTATTGAAGAAAGTGGCGGTGCCAGTGAAGTAGGCCTCGAAGAGTACTTCTATGCGGGCGGTGTGTGTGTCGTTGAATGGGCGCAGTATATCGAAGATGAACTTCCTTCGACATTCTTAAAGGTTCAAATCGACCGTGTAGAAGACGACGAGTCCAAACGTGTGATTCGCTTAGTCCCACATGGAAAAGAGTACGAGGAATTTATTCAAACATTGGAGGCCAGTAATGAGTAAAGAACGAGAAATTACATTTGCGCTTCCGGTTAAAGACGATGCTAAAGCGCTACTAGATTATAGTAAAAAAGTAGGGAGTGAAACAGATTTTCTTTCCTTTGGGCCAGAGGGATTGAAGTATTCTGTCGCTCAAGAAGAACTATTTATCGAATCGCTCTATGAGAACGAAAACCAATATATGTTACTGGCAAAAGATGGAGAAGCCATTATCGCTGTCGGTTCCATTGCGGGTAGCTTACATCCTAAATTCTCACACCGGGGAGAGTTAGGAATCAGTGTACTGAAATCATACTGGGGCCAAGGAATTGCGACCGTCATGATGGAAGAAATGCTTGATTGGGTGAGGGATTATTCAACTCTTTCTCGTGTTGAACTTGAGGTCGTAGCTATCAATAAAAAGGCCCGTCGCCTCTATGAGAAGTGTGGATTTGAAGAAGAAGGGCAACTTAAGAACGGTGTAAAAATCGGTGACGGATATGAAGATATTATCTTGATGGCGAAGATGATTGAACGATAATGATGAGGTGAAAGAATGAAATTTGGAATTATTGCGGCAATGGAAGAAGAAAAACGTCTGCTCGAAGAAGAGATGACCATTGAGAAGAAAACAACCGTTGCCAATTGGGAGTTTATTGAAGGGACACTTGTTGGAAAGTCAATCGTACTTGTCCAATCTGGAATTGGAAAAGTGATGTCAGCTCTTGCTGCAGGAATCTTAATTGACCGTTTCGGAGTTGACTTGGTGATGAATACGGGTTCTGCCGGTGGGTTTGGATCTTCTCTTGAAATCGGAGATATCGTCATTGGAACGGAACTGGCATACTGCGATGCTGACGTAACAGCCTTTAATTACGTTTACGGGCAAATGCCGGGCATGCCAGCGCGTTTTGCCATGAACCAGGACTTCTTACCGTCCATTGAACAAGCGATTGCTAAGGTGGATTTAAAGAGCCATACTGGCCTTATCGTTTCTTCTGACAGCTTTATCCATACTCGTGAGCAAAGAACACATATTTTAAAGCACTTCCCAGATGTGATGGCGTCTGAAATGGAAGGAGCCGCAATCGCACAAGCGTGTCACGCATTTGGAGTTCCATTTATTGTGATTCGTGCGATTTCAGATATTCCAGAGCGTGGGACCTCTGCTGTTGATTTTGATACATTTATCGTTCAAGCAGGGAAACGTTCTGCTCAAATGGTTCATCAATTACTACAAGAATGGGAAGGATAAAGAATGTTAAATATTGGGATTGTTGGTGTTGGAGCGATTAGTCAAAAAGCGTATTTACCTGTGATGCGTTCGATTGGGAATGTCAAATGGTATATGTGTACTCGAAATCAAGAAGTGTTGAATCGAGAATCTAAATTGTTAGGGAGATGTATTCCTTGCAATACGATTGAAGAATTATTGCAATTTCCTTTAGATGGAGTCTTTATTCATGTGTCTACGAAAGCTCATTTTGAGGTGGCAAAACAATTTTTAGAAAAAGGAATTCCTGTTTATATCGATAAACCAGTATCTCCTAGTTATGAAAAAACGATGGAATTATATCAACTAGCAAAAAAACACAATACCTTCATCATGGCTGGATTTAATAGACGTTTTGCTCCTAAAGTAGAAGTCTTAAAAAGTGTAGAAGACAAGAAGAGAATTATTGCAGAAAAGAACTGTACGGTTGCTTCTCAAGATACAAGAACTAGAGTCTTTGATGTTTTTATTCATCCTTTAGATACAGCACTATACTTAATGGATTCTCTTCCAACGAATGGTACTTATTTCTATAAGAAAAAAGACGGGGTATTAGAACAATGTACTGTCTACCTAGAAAATGAAAATGAAACAGCATTGGTTCAATTTAACGAAACTTCAGGAGCAAACTTAGAAAGAATTGAAGTGCAAAGTACTAGCGGAACCTATTCTCTCAGAAACTTAACTGATTTAGTAATTACGCAAGGTCAAGATGATGTTCTGGATGGATTTACGAGTTGGGATTCTACATTGTACAAACGTGGATTTGAGACGATTATTCATAGCTTTATCATTGCAGTTCAGACAAAATCAGAAAACCCAGTTTCGGCAAACAGTAGCTTGTTAAGCCACTTAATTTGCGAAAAAATCGTTACGGCAAAAGCTCCTCAAGGTTTCCTAACATTTGACGTAAACTCATTAGAATAGTAGTATTAAAAGGATTACGATTAAGGAGAATAGTATGGACTATACAATATTTTCAAAAGAGTTTCCGAATGTAAAAGTTTTTTACAACGAACCACTTAAAAATTATACATTTACAAAAACAGGTGGCCGTGCTGCCATTCTGATTTTTCCAAAAAATAAAAAAGAAGCAAGCGCAGTGATGCATTGGCTTCGCGAAAAAAATATTCCAACGACGATTCTAGGAAACGCATCGAACGTCATTATTAAAGATGGCGGTATTAGCGGTGCTGTGATTATGTTAAACGATATGTCTCATTTAACGGTATCGGGTACACAAATCGTCGCTGAAGGCGGAGTAGCCTTAATTGATGTGTCAAAAGAAGCGGCAAAAAATGGATTAACAGGCTTGGAATTTGCTTGTGGCATTCCAGGAAGTGTCGGTGGAGCGATTTTCATGAACGCTGGGGCATACGGCGGTGAAGTAAGTGAAGTCGTTGAGTACGTGGAAGTGATTACTCCGGATGGGGAATTCAAAACTTATACCAACGAAGACTTAGACTTCAGCTATCGTCATAGCCTTGTTCAAAAAACAGGCGATCTAGTGATTGAAGTAGGGTTCCGATTAACAGAGGGCGTTCAAGAAGAGATTGACCAAAAAGTAGCGGAATTAACGCATTTACGCCAGACTAAACAACCGCTTGAGTATCCTTCTTGCGGCAGCGTGTTTAAACGTCCCCAAGGGCATTTTACAGGAAAACTAATCCAAGACGCTGGACTTCAAGGCCATCAAATCGGTGGCGTGCAAGTCTCTAAAAAGCATGCTGGATTTATGGTGAATATTGATAACGGAACAGCAACGGACTATATGGATTTAATCCGTTATGTTCAAAAAGTGATTTTAGAAAAAGACGGTGTTGCTCTAGAGCCAGAAGTACGTATTATTGGAGAAGAGCCAACATCGAAATAGGCAAAGGAGGGTTATTGTGAAAGACGGACTGTTTAAAACGATTCTCTATACCATTCTTGGGATTGGAATTATGACAGCGTTAATGACATTAACATCGATTACAACACCAATTGAGGGAGTATATATACAATTGGCATATGGCTACCTTGCGCTCTTTGCAGGTGTTGCAGGCGCGATTCCAGCAGCCATTGTCGGTTTCACTGGGCATGTATTGTTTGATTTAATCTATACGGATCATTTATGGATTTCATGGGCTATAAGTTCAGCGGCGTTAGGTTTTATATTTGGTTTTGCGATTCGAAGAAGTAGCCTTCGACAAGGAGTGTTTTCAAAACACGATATGATTCGATTTAACGTGGTTCAAGCGGCAGTGAATATTGCAATCTTTGGGTTGATTGCCCCAACCTTAGATGTTTTATTCTATCAGTCTTCTACAACCATTGTATTTACTCAAGGCTGGATAGCAAGTATTCTAAATTTATTAACCGTCGCTATTTTTGGAACGATTTCTTTAAAAGCATATGCGACCTACAAATTAAAACAAAACAAGCAATAGAAAAGCAAAATCCCGAAATTCTCATCAGTGAATTTCGGGATTTTTGTATATAAGGAAGGAAAGTTTGAGTTTTCAAATTTTTAAGGGATTAAGTGATTGACGTTGCTTAATCCTTTTTTTATAGTGACAAGATTAAGTGGAGAATTATTTTCATGCAATCTAAATCATATATTTTAGAAAAACACACTATATGTGGAAATGTACTTGAAACTGAACGCAAAATAGATTCAAAAAAATTGAAAATAATATTTCTGACTATATAGAACTTTTAAAAGAAATTGATGTAAAAAATAATAAAGTTGCTTTTGTTGATTATATTGAAGCACCTGAAAGTTTAGTAAATCTTGCTAAAATAATCTCTAATGACATCGTTTTTAAAACTTTTACAAGTAAAGAAGAATGTGAGTCAATAGTAAAAGAATTAAAAAATAAATCTATTAAGGAAGTTGTTATATCTCTTGTAAAAGATAGATATAATAAGCATAAAAGAATTGTATTTAATGGCAATGG